>JBKGVB010000001.1:0-11343 GCA_046462475.1 Saccharimonadales bacterium (SeqCode)
TATAAAGACTTGCCACTGGCGGGGCAAAACGCTTATACTTTAGTCAAGGGAAAAGACACCCCTCAAACGCCGCACGGTTATTCGGGTCGAGCCGGCCTCTACGAAGTTATGGATGTTACTGAAGAAATCCAGAATCTCATCGTAAAGCGGGCAACGAGTGCTGAGATTCAGCGCCAGGCTATTGCCCAAGGTATGATTACGATGCGTCAGGATGGCTATCTGAAGTCTCTTACAGGACTGACGACCCTAGAAGAAGTTAACCGTGTAGCGGCTGAGACCGCATAGAAACGAGCAAGGTGGGAAATATGGATACACAAAATCTCAGAATCGAATTACTCCTCGAAGAAGTTGTTAAGAAGCGCGCATCAGACCTTCACTTGCAGGTCGGGTTGCCGCCAATGCTGCGTGTTGATGGTTCATTGACACCTATTGCAGGCTATGATCCCCTCGATGAGGCAAAGGTTGAGGCGCTCGTATTTGCAATTCTTGATCAAGAGCAGCAACAGATTTTGAATAAAGACAAAGAATTCGACTTTTCATTTGCCTTTGGTAATCTCGGGCGATTCCGTGTCAATGCGTTTCATGAGCGCGGCAACTTGGCAGCAGCACTTCGCTTGATTCCAAATGAGATCAAGAGCGTGACCGAGCTCGGTATGCCACCAGTGGTGATGAATTTTGCTGATTATCCACGCGGACTCGTGCTTGTTACTGGTCCGACTGGTTCAGGTAAGTCGACGACACTTGCAGCATTGGTCGACAAGATCAATAGCGAACGAGCGAGTCATATTATTACCATCGAAGATCCAATTGAATTTACACATAAAAGTAAGAAGTCGGTAGTTGTCCAGCGAGAAGTGCACTACGATACCTATTCGTTTTCTGCTGCGCTTCGCTCAAGCCTTCGTCAGGACCCAGATGTCGTGCTGATCGGTGAGATGCGTGACCTTGAGACTATTTCCGCAGCTATTACTATCGCTGAGACCGGACACCTTGTCTTTGCAACACTACATACCAACTCGGCAGCGCAATCGATCGATCGTATGATCGACGTATTCCCGCCGCACCAGCAGCCTCAGATTCGTGCGCAGCTTTCAAATATCTTGATGGCAATTTGTTCACAGCGTCTTGTGCCGGCTATCGGTGGCGGACGTGTCGTAGCGGCCGAGGTGCTCATCGCTAATCCAGCAGTACGTAATATTATTCGTGAAGGGAAGTCACACCAGCTCGATGCTGTTATTCAGACCGGGGCTGATCAAGGTATGCAGACGATGGACCGTACGCTAGCTAGCCTGGTGCAAGCAGGCACGATCACTTTTGATGAAGCTCGTAATTTTGCAGTCGATATAACAGAACTCGAACGGTTGATGAGAGGATAGGACATAGGCGGTGCGAAAGTTTACTTACGAAGCGAAAGACCTCTCGACTGGCAAGGTTGTCAAAGCCGAAGTTCAGGCTGAGTCAGAAAACGCCGCCGCTAAGCTTTTGATCGCTCAAGGATTCTCTCCGCGCAATATCAAAGAGGTGGACGAAAATGGCTCTTTCCTTGCGAAGATCACTGGACGCATCACCTTGAAAGACAAGGTTGTCTTTACGCGTCAGTTAGCCACACTCATCGGGGCGGGGTTGCCATTGACGCAAAGTCTTCATACTGTTCGCGAGCAGACCGAGAACAAGCGTCTTGGCAGTGTGATCGATGAAGTGATCAGTGATGTGGAAGGCGGTAAGACGCTGTCCGACTCTTTTGGTAGGCATGATGATGTGTTTGATAGTATCTTCTTGGCTCTTGTGGCTGCTGGAGAAGCCTCAGGTACGCTTGATGACTCCTTGAAGCGTGTTGCTGCACAGCAAGAAAAAGATGCTGCCATGATGAGCAAGATCCGCAGCGCGATGACATATCCAATTATTGTGCTTCTCGTCATCTTTGCAGTGGTAGGCTTTATGCTTGTCGTCGTGGTGCCGCAAGTTGAGAATCTGTATAAAAACCTTAACCAGACGCTGCCATTTATTACGCAGATGATGGTCGGGACGGCTGAGTTTGTTATACACTTCTGGTGGCTGGTGCTGATTATTTTGGCAGCTGTCATTTTCTTTGGACGACAGTATCTCCAGACAGAGGGGGGCACCAAGGCGAAAGACACCTTGAAGCTGAATATTCCATTATTTGGTTCGATGTTCCGCAAGCTCTATATGGCTCGCTTTACGCGCACAGCACAGACTCTACTAAAGACGGGTGTGCCGATGCTGGATACGCTTCGTATTGCAGGGCGCGCAGTAAATAATACTATTATTGATGGAGCGATCGAGCGTGCAGCAGAGAAAGTGAAGGGTGGTGTCGCACTGTCGAAGGCGCTGCAGCCAGAGGAGTATATACTACCATTCGTGCCGCAGATGATTAGTATCGGTGAGCAATCTGGTAAGGTGGACGAAATGATGGGCAAGGCCGCTCAGGTATATGAAGATGAACTCGACGAACAGATCCAGGCGATTTCTACAGCGATTGAGCCGATTCTCATGGTTGTTTTGGCAGTGGTTGCCGGCGGCCTAGTGGGTGCGATTCTTCTGCCGATTTATGGATTAGTGAACAACGTTGGTATATAAATACTAGACATTTTATTTCAAGGTGCGTATGATAACCTTAAGCGGTATAGGCCGAAGTAAGAAAGTTCATAGAAAGGTGGCAAAAGTTCATGAACCAACTAACAAATAAAAAAGGATTCACCATTATCGAGGTGGTCTTGGTGCTTGCAATCGCAGCGCTGATCTTCCTTATGATTTTCGTGGCATTCCCAGCACTTCAGCGTGGGCAAAAGAATACAGCACGTAAGGATGACTTGAATACTATCGCATCAGCGGTCAACACGTATCGTTCAAATCATTCTGGTAGCCTTCCTTCTGCTACGAGTGACTTGTCTTCATATATAGATAAGCTATCACAGATAGATACAGGTAGCGTTGAGGTTGTAGCTAATGACTTCACTCTGCCTACAGCAAGTGATGCAGACATCGATAAGGCATGGGTTGTCAAATCTGCGACATGCAAAGACGATGGAACATACAATACTACTAGTTCAAAGAAGTCGGCAGCTATTATAACTATCACCCAGAACTCATCAGGGACAAGCGGCTATGGCTTTATTTGCCAGAGCGTGTAGTCTCGGTAGGTAATGAATGCACAATCGACTCGGCAGTTGCCGAGTCGATTTCTTATTCTCGCTTATGCTGTGATAGCATAGATCTATGACTAATGTTGTTCTTGGAATTATTATTACTGCGCTGGGCCTTGTATTGGGTAGCTTTGCTGGAGCATCCGTATGGCGGCTGAGAGCTCGCCAGTTGGTAGATGACAAGAAGGACGGCGAGAAGGTATCAGCGAAGGAATTTAAGACCCTGAAGCCCCTTGCAGAGTCGACAATGCGAAATGATCGATCTCGCTGTCTGCATTGTGGGCATACGCTCGCGTGGTACGATCTTATTCCAATCGTAAGCTGGCTTAGTACAGGTGGAAAGTGTCGCTACTGCAAGAAGACAATTGGGTGGTTTGAGCCACTAATAGAGGTGGGTATGGCAGCACTCCTTGTCTTGCTCTATACGATGTGGCCAGTGGTAAGTCCTGGCGGCACGATTGTTGAGTTTATCCTATGGATTGTTGTTGCCGTGATGCTCGTGATTCTCTTTGCTTATGACTTAAAGTGGTTTTTGCTTCCTAATGTCATCGTATTTCCCCTCATCGCATTTAGTGCAGTGATCGCTATGATCCGAATACTTGGTATGAGTGATACGACGGGTGGATTACTCTCTTTACTTGGAAGTATAGTACTGCTTGGTGGTCTATATGGTGCGCTCTATTATTTCTCATACTTCCGCTATGGGGAAGAAAAGACTTGGGTAGGGTTTGGCGATGTGAAGCTTGGTGTCGCGCTGGGACTCTTGCTTGGTGATTGGAAACTCGCATTTCTTACAGTATTTTTAGCGAATCTTATTGGCGTGATTATTGTGCTGCCAGCTCTGGTAAGCAAGAAGCTTACTATGAAAGCGCATGTTCCATTCGGGCCACTGCTGATACTTGGGTTTTTTATCGCACTCTTTTTCGGTACGTATATCTTGGAGTGGTACGGGCATCTGTCTGGTCTCTCGATCGTGTAATCTGAGATAATGAGTCCTCCCTCGTTGTTGCCGCTTATGCTATAATTACCTCAAATGAGCACGCAAAAACACTCCGGTTTTACGATCATTGAGGTAATGCTCTTTGTTGCGATCTCGGCGGTAGTGACTACCGCGGCCCTCGTCGGCTGGTCGACAAACATCAATACACAGAGTTATCGTGATAGTGCTCGATCTCTTGCGTCCGCACTGGGGCAGCAGTATACCAACACATTGAATGTATCGAATGACCGAGCAAATGACCAGACATGCAATAACTCAAATATAGCTCAGAGCAATCCAGGTACGCCTATCGGTCAAACAGACTGTGTCTTGATGGGCCGATATATTGTTATGAAGGGCACTAAGCTAGCAATGAGCAATATTATTGGCTCTGGCTCTTCAGCAAGTGGCAATGATATGAGCGCGATAGCCGCATACAGTCCGGTGGCGGATACGGCAAGTGGCTCTTCGTATAGTATTCCATGGTCCTCGCGACCATATCCTTCGAAAGACAACAAAGCGGCGACCCTAAATGTTGCTATTGCAATCGTACGTTCGCCGGTGAGTGGTACGGTGTATACATTTGTAAAGCCATTTAATGCAGATAGTGATAGTCCACGGGTAGCCGACATTATTGATAGTGCTAACCAGCAGAAAATGACTATTTGCCTTGACCCGGAATCAACGGTAGTTGGCGGCACGCAAGCAGTGGTGGTGAACCAGTATGCTGCTTCGAGCAGTGCGATAAATGTCGAGGCGGGGAATACTTCATGCTAAGAATGTACCAACGAGGAGACACAATTATAGAGGTGCTTCTTGCGGTGACGGTGTTCTCACTAGTCTCCGTTGGGACGATGATGGTGATGAACCAGGGGACAAGCTCTGCTCAGCGTGCGCTCGAGATAACGCTCGTGAAGGAACAGATTGACTCACAGGCAGAGGCGCTTCGTGCCGCGCAGCAAGCATATGCAGTTGATAAGACGAGTGATGAGGGATCTACCTGGACGCAGATCACTAATATTAATAGTGGTAATGGGACGGGGAGCGTCCCGCCTGCCAGTGGTAATCAGTGTCCGGACAACTATAGCGGCACCTCAGTCTTTGCGATGAATGGAAGAACTGCGGGTATTATACAAGGCGCCCAGCTGCTCGGGGCGGGGGCGACTAATGCGCCACCTTATTCCCAGGTCACCTATAATAATGACGATAGTGCACAAAATGTTTATGGCCTATGGATCGAGAGTGGAAAGAGCAGTGGGGCGCCACTCGCGTATGATTTTACGATTCATGCCTGTTGGTACAGTGTCGGTACAAATAAACCTATGGAATTACAGACGGTAGTGAGGCTTTATGATCCAGCATCCTAAAACACGTGGCTTTACATTGGTTGAGTTGCTCCTCGCGATGAGTTTTCTTGCGATTCTATTGGTGGCAATCGCGACACTAACGATTCAGGTAGTAAATATCTATACGAGAGGAGTGACGCTCACGGCCGTTGATCAGGCTGGCCAGACGCTGGCGGGTGAGTTGCAGACTACTCTTAATCAATCTGCTGGCAACGATGTGCAGATGCAATCAGTAGGAGGTGATGAGAGTCACCCGAATGGCGGTCGGCTTTGTACGGGAAGTGTCAGTTATGCATGGAATTACGGCCCTACAATTACGGGTAATGACATATCTTATGCCACACCAAATACTATAAATGGTTCAAAGGACGTGCGTTTTGTGCGTTTTCCAGATGCTTCAGGAAACGCTTGTGTACTGGACAAGACAACAAATGATTATCCACCGATTCCTTCCACGGCAACGGAGCTTTTAGTATCGAAGGATCGTGATCTTGCACTGCGTGCATTTGATCTCTCTAAGAACTCTCTTGGCTCTCAGGTAATATATACGGTAAGTATGACTATCGCCACAAATAATGGGGATGACTTTATTACAACGGGTAGTGACACAGGTCTTTGTGCGCCGTCACATGGAGCTAATGGATCGGGCGACGATAGTTTTTGCGCAGTGAATACATTTAATTTTACCGCGCGTTCAGGCAGTATGGATACTACAGGAGGAGGGCAGTAATGGATAAGCTGAATAACCGGGGCGGAGCATCGCTATTTGTAGTTATATTTACTACACTAGTGCTGACTATTATCTCTGTAGGGTTTACGCAAATCATGCTGCGCAATCAAGACCAGACACAGGCAAATGACTTGTCTCAGCGGGCGTATAATTCGGCGCTTGCTGGCGTAGAAGATGCGAAACGAGCACTCCTTGCTTTGCAAGAGGCGTGTGCAAGCGGTACGCCTGCCTGTGCTTCTATAAAGACAGCTATTAAAAATCAGACCTGTGGCTCAGTTGAGCAAGTGCTAAAGGGAAGTGACCCGGCTACTTATAGAGAAACTACGGTCGGTAAGACTGAAGACAATCAGGCATATACGTGTGTAAAGATAAATACAGACACGCCAGATTACGAGGGTTCGGTATCGAAGAATAACGCAACAGTCATACCTATTAAGGGGGTGGGCGGATTTGATACAGTTACAGTCTCTTGGTTCACGAAGAGTGACAGCGGGCTGGATGACGATGCGCCTTCGCTCTACACGCCAAATACTCCGGGAAAGCTTGAGTTGCCCGCTGCAGATCAGTGGAATATGAGCAACCCTCCAATCCTCCGCGTACAATATATTCCATTCGGTGATAATGTTTCTAATCTGGATAGCGATGCGAAAACGCTTTTTCTATACCCATTTGCGACTGTCGATCGTCCATCAAACTCTGCCTCATTCTCCACCGACCAGCGCATGAAGAAGAAGGCAGTCTTGCTGCCAGTCAGCTGCTATAGTAGCTACACTGCATCAACAACTGGAGTATGTTCGGTTGATCTTAAGGTCGTATCGAGCGGTACGATTACGAATGGGTATCTACAATTAACGTCACTTTATAACGATACACATTTTACGGCAAAGCTTTCAGATAGTGGGGCACCAGTGAATTTTGATAATGTAGAGCCAAGCGTTGATTCGACAGGCCGAGCATCAGATTTGTTCAGGCGAGTTGTTGCGAGGGTCAAGATTGGTGGCGTGCCATTGGCGTATCCACAAGGTTCGCTGAATACGGTTGGCGACCTCTGTAAGGACTTTACTTTAAAAGATACCTATAATCAGTACGAGCCAGGTGCTTGTAGTGCTGCTACCCCTTAGTTGTCGCTATGATATTTTTCGTGTACTTCACGTAGGTGCTCGTCGGTAACATGGGTATAGACTTGTGTCGTTGAAATGTTACTGTGGCCGAGCATGCTCTGAACTGAACGAAGGTCGGCGCCATTCATGAGTAAATCTGTTGCAAACGAATGGCGCATCGTATGAGGTGACACATGCTTGGTGATACCGGCCAGGCGAGCGTATTTTGCAATCATACGCTGGATACTGCGTGCGCCGAGACGACGATAATCTCCAGACATCGAAGAAACAGTATTACGGCTGTAGCTGAGGAATAGTGGCGGGAGGTTGTCCAGACGAGCTGCGAGATATTCCTCGACCCACTTAGCAGCTGAGTTGCTCACGAATACGGGGCGGTCCTTTTGGCCCTTACCGCGGACCATGAACTCACGACGCTTAGTGTTCACATGATCTCGATTGAGATTGACGAGCTCTGAAACACGAAGTCCACTGGAAAAAAGTAGTTCAAGGATAGCGCGATCGCGAAGACCTTCTTCGGCTGAGGTGTCGATTTGTTCAATGAGTCGTGCCACTTCATCAAAGTGGAGAAATGTGACTTGCTTGCGACTAACTTTCGGTAACTTTACCTTGTCGGCGGGGAGTGAAACAATGTTTCGTTCGGATAAGTATTTCAAGAAACCTCGCAGGGCGATAAGGTGGTAGCTCTGTGTAATAGTCGACAGCTCTTCGCCGTTGTCATTTTTATGACGATTGAGCCAGAGGCGATATTTTCGAATTATCTCTGTTGATATTTTTTCAACAGGTACATCCTCGGTGAATTCGACGAAGCGTTCAAGGTATAGTTTGTAATTTTCGGCCGTTTTCGAGGAACGACCACCCTCAACTTCGAGCGATTCGACGTAATCAAGCAACAATTCTGACGTATAATGCATACTCTTATAGTTTAGCATTTGTTACAATGAAAAGAGGTAAACGAAAAGGAGAACGAATAGATGGTTGAAAAAACCCTCGTATTATTTAAGCCTGATACCGTCCAGCGCGGCCTCGTTGGTGAGATTCTGACACGTTTTGAACGCGTTGGCCTGAAGATTGTCGGTACTAAGATGATTTTTCCAGACAAGGATCATTACTATCATCACTATGAAGATATTGGTCAGATGGTGACACGTCGTGGTCAGCAGGCATTTGATGTGACGCTTGAGATGATGCAGACTGGACCAGTCATCGCTATGGTGTTTGAAGGTGTCGAGGCGGTTGCCTTGGTGCGAAAGATGGTTGGTGGTACAGAGCCAAAGTCAGCCTTGCCGGGTACGATTCGCGGCGATTTCTCGCACATGAGTTTTGAATATGCCGACGGCAAGAAGAAGGGAATTCCAAACCTTATTCACGCTTCAGGCGATTCAAAAGAAGCGCAGTCGGAGATCGATCACTGGTTTTCTGACAGTGAGCTATACGATTACGAAGCAGCAAACGAAAGATTTACACGCTAGCAAAAATACCGGCCATATGGCCGGTATTTTTTTGGTACCCCGGGCAGGAGTCGAACCTGCAACCTTTTCCTTAGGACGGAACTGCTCTATCCAATTGAGCTACCGAGGCGTAGTTAAACTTAAGGAGGGTTTTACCCTCCGCTGTATCTTTGAATTCATTCAAAAATCTGCTTTTCCTACTAAAGCCCGCTTTGCTCGTGCTTCATAGGTATCTCTATTGTATAATAAACGGTACTATGGCGAAAAGGGTAGACATATCAAAAAGACAGTTCGATGGTCAGCGCGAAGGCGAGCAGCTGCTATTCATTTTCAGGCGCCATATCATCGCAATGCGAAAAGGCTTTTATGGTCTTTTGATTCCATTCGCGATTTCGTCAATTCCGCCCCTCATTTGGCAGAGTAATCTCAAGCTGTTTCTGTTGCCGCTCGGTGGGCTTGCGATTGGTCTTGTAATCTTCTCGTATCACTTTATGATGTGGTACTTTACGGTGTATATAGTATCCGACCAGCGGCTCCGACAGGTGACCCAGAAGGGTTTCTTCGGTACGGATGTGGTTGAGCTGCGCCTCGCAAAAATCCAAAACATAAGCTATAATATACCTGGATTTAGCGGAGAGGTTTTCGGCTACGGCACGCTCGTTATCCAGACATTTGTCGGTGATCTTGTAATTCACAAGGTTGAGCACCCTGATAAAATTTACAACAAGCTACAAGATGCTGTACTTGCAGCGACCAACAATGATAACCAAGGAGTCTATGAAGAAGTTAGCCCTGAAGAGGCGTAAGAAGCAAGAAGCGCCGACACCGTCACGAATCACGAATGAGACGGTGGCCGAGCATCGCGAACGCATCTTGGCTGGTGGTCGAAAGTTCAAATACCCTCATCAATATGTGAAGCATCGCCTGGTAATTAATGCAATTATCATCGGACTCGTGGCACTTATTGTAGTGATTGTTGCTGGCTGGCTGGCACTCTACAGATTCCAGAATACGAGCAACTTCATGTACCGCGTAGCTCGCGTCATTCCTGCCCCTGTGGCCAGTGTCGATGGAAAGATGGTTCGGTATAGTGATTATCTCATGCGCTACCGTAGTCAGGAGCTCTGGCTGTCCAGTAAGGGGCAGCTTGGCTTGAGTTCGACAGATGATACTCGTCAGCTTGATTTCTACAAAAGACAAGTCCTGACGGGGCTCGAGAAGGATATGTACGCCGAGAAGCTTGCCGATGGCCTACATCTCAGTATCAGCGATACAGATGTGCAGGCGGTCGTAGACAATAATCGTCACACTGCAACAGGAGTGATTTCTCAGGAGGTATATGATGCTTCAACGAAAGATACGCTTGGCTATTCTCCGTCAGAGTATCGCCACATAATTAAGCAGTCATTGTTGCGTCAGAAGGTTGCCTATACAATTGATACGCATGCGAAAGATATTCAGCAACAGATTGGGCAGGCGATCGCCACGAGGAAGTCGGGAGTGTCGCTTGAAGACATCGCTGCTCAGTTTAAGAAACAATACCCACAGGTTGTATTTGGTGTATCGGGTCTTGTGCCAAAGAATAACCAGGATGGCGGCCTGAGTAAGGAGGCGCTGCTATTAAAGGATGGGGAGATATCATCAGCGATTAAATCCACTACTGGAGATGGCTACTACTTTGTTCAGCGACTTAGCGCGAGCAATGATCAGATTAGTTATCAGTACATTGAAGTACCATTGACGAAGTTCAACGATGAATTTGCGTCGATTCAAAAGTCGCATAAGATCCAAGAATATATTCATATTTCAGAGACGAAAACAAACTAAGGAGGGGTATATGTTTACATTACCAGAACTGGGCTACGACTATGGGGCGCTCGGTGATTATATTAGTGCTGACATTATGAAATTGCATCACGATAAGCATCACCAGACCTACGTCGACAAACTAAATGGCGCGTTAGCCGACCACAAGGAGCTTCAGGAAAAGCCGATTGAGGGTCTGGTATCGAATATTAATGACTTGCCAGAGGGTATTCGCACAGCTGTTCGTAATCATGGGGGTGGTCACTATAATCACACGTTATTTTGGCAATGGATGAATCCACAAGGTGGAGGCGAGCCTAAGGGCGAGCTGGCAAGCAAGATCGCAGGCAAGTATGGCAATTTCCAAAATTTTGTAGATGAATTTACAGCAAAGTCACTGGGAGTATTTGGGAGTGGTTGGTGTTGGCTGATGCCAAATATGGATATTATTACAACACCCAATCAAGACACACCTATGCTTCAGGGATTTAACGAGCCTCTTCTTGGGCTTGATGTCTGGGAGCATGCCTACTATCTTGACTACAAAAATAAACGAGACGACTACGTGAATGCATGGTGGAACGTAGTAGATTGGGCATTTGTCGAGAGTCGGTATCAGAAATAGGCGTACGCACTCTAGCCCAGAAACTTATAATAGAAATACACTCACCGAAAGGTGAGTGTATTTCTATGGCGCGCCCGACCGGATTCGAACCGGCGATCTCCTCCGTGACAGGGAGGCGTGATAG
>JBKGVB010000002.1:0-8416 GCA_046462475.1 Saccharimonadales bacterium (SeqCode)
TGCCATCATAGCCAATCACACCTTCTTCTTCGTTGTTCACGAAATTCTGCGCTACGTCGCGAACAGGGATTTCTTTGAGTTGGATTTTCATGATTGCTGCCTCCTTTTGATTAAAATACGTGCGTAAATTTCCTTGCCATTGATAGTAAATCGCTTGCCGTAATTCGGATTATCTTCCATATAGCGATCAATGCCGATGATTTCAAATTGGTCGGGGTTATATTTATCAAGAAAAGTGATGGGCACACCCATCACGCCATCATAATCGGCCGGAATGTCAGCAACTTTGTTCACGTTAATGGCGTCGTAACTGTCATATTTCGGATAGTCTTCTGGCTTGTATGACTTATACAAAACTAGTTCCTCATGCCGTTTTGTCGTATCAAGATTCGTGTACCAAATCGATGGTACATTCTTTAATTTTCTATCCTCAATAATTTTGTCATAGTTCTCGCTATCTTCCGTTGTATAGAACCACATGCCACCAGCAAAACCTCGATAACCTGTCCAAAAGTCATTGCCCTGTATAAATTTGAAGATTTCCTTGGTAGCAATGGAGTTCTTATTGCCAATGACTAAAAACTTTTTCTTATATTCAACAAGCTGCGCCATATACTCTCGGAATAATGAAAACGGCGGATTTGTTACGACGATATCTGCTTCCTTTAGAATTTCAATACATTCCGGGCTGCGGAAATCGCCGTTCTGTTTCAGCGGCGTCTTCACGATGTCATCATCGTTCACTGTGCCATCTTCATTCATGTCGCCAGTCAGCTCCAGCTTGTAGCTTGGCTTTTCTCGTTCAAAATGGGTAGCGATAAGTTTCTTCAGTCCGTAGCGAGTGAAGTTAAGCGCGAAGTGTCGCCAAAAGTTACTCTCCACCGGATCATCGCAATTCAGAAAAATCACTTTGCCCCTGAACTGTTCGCGATACCGCGAACACTCCCGCTCGATATCGCCGATTTGCGTATAAAATTCGTCTAGTTTCTGTTGCTTTGCAAGATGTAGGTTCTTTTGGGCCATAACACGCTTTCTGCGTTGTCCCAAATAAAAATAGGACACCGCTAAGGTGTTCTAAGCCCATATGCAGAAAGGCGTTCGCCCAACTGTTTTGCGGTGCCCTATCTAAAGGACGAACCGCACGACAGGGCTGCTGTCGCGTTGTTATCTGAAAACCGATCTGCATATTGCAGGCTTAGAACAGATTAATTATAGCATGCAGTGGCAATAAGAGGTGAGATTAGACTTTCTCTTGAGCTTCGTCGCTGGAAGTCAATTCCCAAATTCTTACAAAATCTTCTTCAGACTCTTTAATCTCAGCGTTTAGCTGGTCAATAACATCTTGTGATACATGATTAAACAAGTCATTTTCTTCGTCATCAAGTTCAAATTCGATGAGTGCCTTATGAGTAGAAATGTATTCAAAAACAGAATCGAAAAGACTTTTTATATCTTCCACGGTACTATCGCTTAATGCAACTTCAAGATTATCAAGCCCTGGAAAAATCAAAAGAACGGAATCATCGCCAGTATCTGGATCTCCTCGATTTATCTGTACCTTAATCTTATTAATAGTTATGCCTTCATTAGAGTCCATATATATTCTTCCTTTTATTAAACATCTTTTCATTTCCTTCGAGATGTATGATTGCTTTTTCTTCCCACTTAACAGAGCTACTATCGACGATACCAACTAACTCATTAGAGTACATGTTACCCTCGTAATAGTTATTTTCGCTTGGGTAGTCGCAATATATAACCTGGCTTGGCAATGTGTTAACGGCTATGTTTGCATTGTGCGTCGATAACACAATTGTTTTTCCCTTATTCCTTAGATCCTTTAGTCGAGGTATTAAATAGTCAGATATATATCTGTTTCCTAATCCATTTTCAACTTCATCAAACAGATAACAGTCATAGCTGTAGCTTTCAAGGAGACCACTAATTGACAAGATGGCTTTTTCTCCTTCAGAAGGACTGTAATCATTATTTTCGGCAATTTTAATGACGCTGCTTTTCTTAATAACATCTCTCGCGAATATTTCTCCGACAATCTCTTTCTCTGTACTGTCGAAGTATTGATTTATATCAGAAAAATCTTCTACTGAAAAATCTTTGATTTTTTCTATTAACTTTCTGTTAATAATGATTCTTGCCTTATCAAATACAGAATCTTTTTTATATCGGTCTTCTTCAGTAAGCGTAAGAATACTTGTCTCGAACTTCACATTTCCTTTCACCGGAAGGTATCCTATGTTTATTTCCTGAGAAGTTCGAACATTATTTAGAGAGTCTAAGACGAGCTTATTAGACTCAAGCCTATGAAGGCGTTTTGAAACTAATTTTGAGAAGCCAATATTATTGGGCTTTGGTTTTCTTTGGGCTTTCTTCTGAAGTGACTCTTTGAGTGCGGATAAGAATAGCTCTGTGTGTTCTGCAATGAAGATCTCTCTATGCTTAGTCGTAACTCTTTTTTGGATCTCAACCTTAAGTTTATTGAGTTCTTCGTTAAGCTTTTCTTTGTCCTTCTGACTGGCAGGCGATTTCCTCACGGTCGAGTTTATCGTAATTACCTCATCAATTTTCTTTATACGAACGTCTGCGGCATTCAAAATACTTTCGATTGGAATCGCAAGGTTATTTGAGAACGTCGATGAGATTTTAAGTATTCTTTTACTTTTTTTATTCTTGCTTGAGTCTTCTCTGTAATCTATGAAGCTCTTGATAAAATTTTGCGTAGTTTGTTCATTATAATTAATAACATTATTGAAGCCATCAACTGTAGCGCTGTAGCTATCTTTATCAATTTCAACAGATTCTTCATGGGACTTAATCATCTCTTCATACAGTCGTGCATATTCTTTTCCTTCGTGTAAAAAAACGCGCTTCCCAATGTCACAAAAGTATTTATACACATGTTCTTTGAGTAGAATCGTTTTTCCGGAGCCTTTTTCGCCAAAAACAACATTAATATCTTCGAATACTGCTACAGACGCGTTGTCTATTGAAATAGTGTGTCGTGTTGCACCATTCAGCACATTTTTAACAAAACCCTTTGCGTCACTCGCAAGTTCAAAGAACTTTTCGAATGAATCAATATGGAATTTTATCTCCGGCAGAGCATCTTTTGAATAAGTATCCCAATCCTTAACGTCACTTCCTATTAATGAGAGGTGTTCGGCGTGATCATTGACAACTCCCATTGATCGTAACTTTGAAGTCTCAAGAATAACGATATAATCCGTGAGGTCTTTGAATAGTTCCTCCTTCTCCCCAATTGTGAATCCTCTCTCTTTGTCCATGAAATGAGGGATTATTATAATATTTTCGCGGCCGAATGATTTAACTTTTGCGATGAAATCTTCGTAAGACAGCGAAAATGTATCGTAATTTCTAGATGTATCATTATCAAATGTAGAATAGAATTCATTAATACACTTAGGGTTACATATAAGAACTATGTGGCGTCGTTCATCATGAAAATCAATATCTAATTCAATACCCGGAAAGATAGTTAATTCAGGACTTAGCTCTACGATCTTCTTATATTCCGCTTCATCAAACTTATTGTGATTTGTAATTGCACAAACCTTAACATTTTGTTCAGACATTTTATCAACAAAAGCCTGCGGTGCAATATTACGTTTCGCGCCGTCTCCTTTTTTGCACTTTTGTGTATGAGCATGAAGGTCAATCCTCATAAATGCCTTTCTGATAGTCCATGTAAAATTAGTTACAAGAACCATTGTCTCTTGCTTATAAAGATTATATCAAATGAATCAATGCAGAGCTTAGATGCTAAACTTATTGTATGGAAGAGAAATATTATGATTATTTCAAAGCAAAGCTGGTAAAACTCCCAGAGCTTAGGAAATACCAGAGTAGCATTGATAACCCCGAATTCGAGAAATGGTGGGGCAGTATACTTGCAACCTGTGAAAGAATGGGAGCTAAATATAAGCGACGAGCTGAAGCAATTCATTTCTATCCTCAGGTTTTCGCTGGTGGAGATGATGATAGAGCCTACATTAATGAACGCTATCAGTCTGGACTTAATCAAGCAGGTGCGTTTCTAGAGACATTAATGGAAGAGTTGCAAACATGGGGCCTTGATGACGGACATAAGGATTCTAGCTCTAGGCAAGATCAAGACAAAGCATTCAATCTGTATGTAACCGTAAGTCAACAACAAGCTCAACAAATCATTCAAACTATTAATCTTGATGACTATGATGATGAAACAAAGCAACAAGTTACAGAGTTGCTGGCTGAACTAAATAAGAAGAACAAAGATAAAGTAAAAATCTCAAATATTATTAAGTGGTTGGCGGACAAAAGTATAGATGCTTTGATTGCGATTCTGCTAGCGAAAGCAAATTTAACGTAGATTTTGTAACCCTATGAAACTCCTCGGTCTTCGCACGCTCATCTATCCATCAGACAATCTGGAGGCGGATAAAGCCTGGTGGTCGGACGTGCTCGGCGTAGAGCCGTATTTCGATCAGCCGTTTTACGTCGGCTTTGACGTGGGCGGCTACGAACTCGGACTCGACCCGAACGCCAACATGGCGGACGGCCCGCGGACGTACTTCGGCGTGGACGACGTGCAGGCGGCGGTCGATCATTTTGTGGCGCACGGTTGCACCATCTACGAACCAGTCACCGAGACTGGCGACGATATCATCGTTGCGACGGTGAAAAAACCAAACGGCCAACTCCTTGGGCTGATCTACAATCCGCATTTTGGCAAGACATCATAATGAAATATGCGATGCTACTGCGCGGCATGGGTCCGGGCGATCCGAAATTTAATAACCAGACGATCTGCCGATGCCTGGAAGCGCTAGGATATAGCAACGTCCGTTCCCTGCAAACAAGCGGCAATTATTTGTTTGAGACCGATAAAACTAACAATACCAAACTGGAGACTGCTATCGAAGATGCCATCGAGCAAGCTGTGGGATTTCGTCGTGCGGCGATTGTGCGGAACTCCGATGAGGTTGCTGAGCTTATGAAGCATGATCCGTTCAAAGGCATGACGCATAGCAATGAGTCGTACCTGCTCGTCACATTCATGAAGCATCCAAAGAAACCGGAGTTCACCCTGCCCTATCAGCCACCTGGTAAGCTGTACGAAATCATCGGCGCGAAAGATGACATGTTATTTAGCGTGATCGACAACACCACCGGCAAGACGACTGATCTGATGGTATGGCTTGAGCGGCAGTTTGGCAAAGATATCACCTCGCGAACCTGGAATACGATGCAGCGCATTTACCAAAAGCTCGCATGAGGACTCAATAAGTATGGCCCAGAAAGCAAAAGCGCCCCCGATCGGAGGCGCTTTTGCGCATTACTTCCGATGGAGGCGATGTCAGCCCGGAGGGAGGTCGCTGTTCATGAACTCCTCGAGGAGCTTGATGATGGGGTGACCACTTGCGAGGTCGAGGCCCATCACTTCGATGAACATGCGGATGTCGAAGACCTGATTGACGAGGCTCAGGATCACTGGCAGCATCTCCATCGCCTTCTCCCCGTCGAAGAGAGCGGCCTTGAGGGGCTCCATGATGACCTCCTGGCGTCGAGCCAGCGGGCGGATGAAGTCGTCGAGGTATTCCTCGAGCTTGTCCTGGTTCTCCTTCGACGGGTCTCGCACCACCTTGCCCTTGAGCTCGTTGGCCTCGATACTGCGCATGGCCAGTTCGGCACGCACAGCGTAGAGGTCGGCGAGCTGCCGGCGCTGATCTTCGGTGAGATGTGCGATGTCGAGCGGGTTGTCAAACATCATGTCTCGTCCTTTCAGACGGTTCCGGATTGGACTTGTATACTATAATACTTTCGTATCATGATGTCAAATATAGCAGAATATAAAAGCGAGCCAGATTTTCCACATGGCTCAGGTGGGCGGACCGGGGATGGTCCGACTGTATAAATATTCACGCTCGAGGCGCGATAATTTGACATATGCATTGGTAGAAACCTTTGCGTATGGCGGCTGTATGCCGCGGTGAGTGCCGCTTGTAGATGTTGTCTACTTCTTGTTGCGGTCGAAATCGCCTGATATCAACTTGGCGATAAGGACTGTAAGTAGAAGTATCAACTGGTACAGCAGAATCGTGAGAGGCATTTCCCACACATTAATCACCTCCTCTCGGATGTATTAGCCTTCGGATGAAGACCACCGGTAACTATAATATATTTTTATAGATAAGTAAATAGGCTGTCAATTAAAACTGCTCTGATCTGTCGGTATCGCTCACGGGTTCCTTGAGGCGCTCGAGGCTAAATGGCTTTGCCCACTCCGCAGGATTGCCAGATATATCGTCGATAATCGCTTCGGTCGCCGACATTGCCCAGGCGAGCCCCCATGCTCGGTAGCCGGTGATCGTGTAGATAGTCGGGAGATCTGGCAAAGAGCCGATATATGGCATGCGGTCGTATGGCATATAGTCGCCTGCGAGCCAGCGGAAGAGTATTTCATCGACATCGTATCGGCTGCGCGCGTCTGAGATGAGCCTACTGTAGTGAAGGTCCTCGTCGTAGGTTGCTTCGTCGTATTCATGACTTTCGCCGCCGAAGATAAGAACTGGCTTGTCACTGTACGATGCAGTGCGAATGGTGCGCATAGGGTCGTCGGTCGTAATGTACATTCCCTCCGGGTAGGCTGTGGGATCTTTCAGGGTGACTGCCAAGGCATACGACATCTTCATCCACATATGACCGTCGAATAGGTTGCCCCGCCAAAATGGCTCGCCGCTCGCCTGTAGCACATGCCGAGCGCGAATATTTCCTTGCTTCGTCGATACAGTATGGACATCGCCTGGCGCAATGTCGGTCGCTTCTGTCTGCTCGTATATGACACCGCCGCTCTTTACGAACGCATCGACGATTCCGAGCAAGAATTTGCGGGGATGAAATTGTGCTTGGTCTGAAAATTTGATCGCCGCTGCTACATCAAATGGAAGTTCGGTTGTCGTCTCAAAGCTTGCCGGTAGGCCAAGTTGCTGAGCTGCTGTGACTTCGGTCTTGATAGCATCGACCTTATCCTCTTTACTAGTGAAAACGTAGGCGTCGCGGCGTGAAAATTCGCAGTCGATACCAAGCGCTGTGGCGAGCTCTTCGATCCGTGTGATGCCGCGCTGGTTGGCGTCGGCATAGCTTTGGGCGGCGTCTTTTCCGTGGCGATTGATCAGGTAGTCATAGATGAGATAATGCTGTGAACTGAGCTTTGCAGTTGTGCCGCCGGTCGTCCACTCTACGAGCCTTCCCTTTTCGATGAGTGCGGTCGTAAGCCCTCGCAGCTGCGCATAATACGCTGCCACGACCCCGGTAATCCCGCCTCCCACGACCAGTACGTCGTAGATTGTTTCGTCGTCACTCGATAGAGCTGGGTAATTAGTTTTCCTGGTCGTCTCAACCCACAGCGAAACGTCTTTTCCCTCAAGTGGTGTAGCCATATATGCGTACCTCCCTCTGTTATCTACTATGCACCTACTGGCGGCAAAGCGCAACGTCACCTTTGCTATTTTGCTACAATAGAGGTGTAGGCAAAGGAGATTATCTACATATCATGAAAAGCTAGTATTCATCCCAAATAGAACGGTCGTTAATTATAACGAAAGGATGTTTACTATGCCAAAAGGCAGAAATCGGCCTCGTCGAGAGGTAAAAAAGCCTAAAGCTACCAAATAGAATCTAAAAAGCCAGCAAGCCTACTGCTGGCTTTCTTAGTCCTCTATATTGTCTAGTTCAAACTGACGTGCAATCGCTCCACCGAGGATTGCTAGGGCTGCAGAGCCAACAAAGCGTTCGGATGTCTCACGGATGACATGGGCAGTGCGTGGCATGTCCTCGCGGAAAGAATCGTTGGCTTCCTCGAAATATTCTCGGACATTGCTGGCGTTTGCTGGATGTACGATGCCATTGATATTGTGCTCGAGTGCAGATAGGCTGGCCTGTGGACGGCGGGCGTTAACAAATAAAGTAATTGCTTCGAAAGCTTTGATGCCGAAGTCAACCGCTCGAGTTTTATCGGTATCGCCCAGGATGTTTTCGGCGGCGATTACCAAAGGCTGATGTGTGCCGATAAAGATAGGATAGCCTTTTTCGGCATTGCTATGTCCACCTCTGAGCATTTGGGCGTTTGCTAACATCAGCGAGAGAAACTCGGCATTCGTATCACTCAGGTCCTTTTGAGGAAAGTCGGGTTGTTCCTCTAGCCGCGTTAAGATGTCTATGCTCAACATGATTGTGCCATTGTACTCCCGAACTACCGCAGAGTAAACCATGAACATATATAATAAGTCCAATGAAGATATTGCTCCACAGCTCGAAAACGATGAAAACAGTCCCGTATGAGCAGGACCAACTAACAATGCCACTCTTTGTGGATCAAGCACGTGAGCTAAATCAAGAG
>JBKGVB010000003.1:0-17946 GCA_046462475.1 Saccharimonadales bacterium (SeqCode)
AGGTTGTACAGGTAGCGACAGAGCTACAGCTAACACTTTTCGATGGCATTACATCGGAGCAGCTTGATGAGGCGGTGATTCATACAGCGCTTCAAAATGTTAAGGACGATCCAGACTTTGACAAAATCGCAGCGAGGTTGCTGCTCAAGAATATTTATAAGAATATTCTTGGTGACTACGAAAGTGACGCAGAGCTCAAAAAGCTCCACGCGAAAGAATTTCCAAAATTTATTAAGCAGGCTACGAAAGACGGACTGCTCGATACTCGCATGAGTGATGGTCGCTTCGACCTTAAGAAGCTCGGCGAGGCACTTGATCCAATTCACGACGAGCTATTTAAATATATTGGTGTCGTAACAAACAAGAATCGCTATGCACTGCGTAAGAATAGTGGCGCACCGATTGAAACTCCACAGTTTACGCACATGCGTATTGCTATGGGGCTTAGCTACAACGAAGAGGATCCAACCGCAGCAGCAATCGACTTCTACGAGCACATGGCACGTCTTGAGTACGTGGCCGGTGGCTCAACCCGTGTGAACGCTGGTGGTGCATTCCCGCAGCTTTCGAACTGCTTCCTCATGGAAGTCCAGGACGACATGGAATCGATCGCGAAATCAGTCCGCGACACGATGTGGATCGCAAAGGGAACAGGCGGTATCGGTATCACGATGACCAAACTTCGTGCGGCGGGTTCTCCTGTAAAGACGACCAACACTGAATCAACTGGTCCAATTCCATTCATGAAAATGATCGATACAGCACTCTTTGCTGTTTCGCGTAAGGGTAAAAAAGCTGGTGCAGCTGCCATGTACATGGAAAACTGGCACCTCAACTTCCCGCAGTTCCTTGACCTCAAGCAGAACTCTGGCGATCCGTATCTCCGTACTCGTATCATGAATACGGCTGTCTATATGAGTGACGAATTCATGAAGCGCGTTCAGGCCGACAAAGACTGGTACCTATTTGACCCAGCAGAAGTTTCTGACCTTCCGGAGCTTTATGGCGCAGAATTTTCTGCTCGCTACAACGAATACGTAAAGATGGCAGAAAAAGGCGAGTTGCAAGACTTTGCGAAAATCCCTGCTCGCCAGCAGTTCAAGCAGATTCTCACCGTACTTCAGGCAACAAGCCACCCATGGCTGACGTGGAAAGACACAATCAACGTCCGTGCCCTCAACAACAACACCGGTACGATTCACTGTTCAAACCTTTGTACAGAGATCACGCTGCCACAAGACGAGAAGAATACGTCAGTTTGTAACCTCGTCTCAATTAATCTTTCTCGCCACCTAAATGCAGAAAACGAATGGGAATGGGACAAACTCGAGAAATCTGTCCGTTCAGCGATTCGCCAGCTTGATAATCTTTGTGACATTACAAATACGCCAATTCCTGAGGCAATGAACTCAAATCTTTCTAACCGTGCCGTCGGTCTTGGCTTGATGGGATTTTCTGACATCCTCGAAAAACTTGGCCATAGCTACGAATCTGAAGAAGCGTACGATCTGATCGACCAGCTGACAGAATTTATCAGCTACTATGCGATCGACGAATCAGCCGACCTCGCGAAATCTCGCGGCAGCTACCCGGAGTACAAGGGAAGTGGCTGGAGCAAAGGTGAGCTGCCTGTCGATACACTCGATGAGCTTGCTCGTCAGCGCAAAGTAAAAGTCGATGTAAACCGCAAAGCGCGTATGGACTGGGAGAAGCTCCGTGCGAAGGTAAAGAAAGGTATGCGAAATGCGACCGTAATGGCGATTGCACCGACTGCGAACATCGGCCTCGTGGCTGGTACGACTCCAGGTCTTGATCCACAGTTTGCGCAGATCTTCTCACGCTCAACACTCTCAGGCAAATTTCTCGAGGTGAACGTCAACATGGTGAACGCACTGAAGGCTGAAGGCCTCTGGGACGAAGTAAAAGACGAAGTCTTGGCTCGCCAGGGCGACATCCAGGGTATCACAGTGATTCCGCAGAAAATCAAGGATGTTTACAAGACATCGTTCCAGCTTTCGCCATATGCCTTTATTGAAGTTGCTGCTCGTGCACAAAAGTGGGTCGACCAAGCAATCTCTCGCAATATGTATCTGGAGACACGAAATATCGATGACTACGTAGATATTTATACCGAGTGCTGGAAGCGCGGTCTCAAGACAACCTACTACTTGCATGTTAAGCCTCGTCACCAAGCTGAACAATCGACGACGAAGGTGAATAAATCTGAAGAACTCGCAAAATCATCTGGCGGTCAACGAAAAGCAGGATTCGGCTTTGCGAAAAAGCAATCAGTAGGGGTGTAGGTATGGATGGACAAGATAACTAAGTAATCGAAACAAAATAACAAAATAGGGGGAATAAGACATGAATGCAAACACAATTATCGACGACAACATGACACTAGACGAAAAACTAGCTGCAATCGACGCGGCTATGAAAGCAGCGCAGTCAGTAGCTGATGATCAGGCTGCGGCGAATGGCCAAGTATCGGCGCCAATCGATCCAGCGCTCTTAACAATCTGTGACGGCTGTGAGTAGATTCGATCGAGCTACTGAGCTGGCTGACCTCGCTGAGGTACATCACGAGCTAATTGGGGCTACTCCCGGCGACTTTCGCCAAGAAGTCTTACTAGCCCGGCAAGCTGCTCAGATCAATCTTGGAGTTCATATCATTCATCAGGGTGAACGTGTTCGGTTGTTGCATCAAGATAAAGCTGCTCGAGATATGGGGCAAGGCGTGTTATTTACAAAAGGAGAAGGAGGAGAACAATGGCAGGCATCTTAGGAACTGGCATTCAAGACGGATTGCTACTCAAGCCAATCCACTACAAATGGGCAATGGATCTTTACGACCAGGCTGTGGCAAATACATGGTTTCCAAATGAGATTCAGCTAGGACAGGATCTTCAGGACTGGAAGAAGATGACTGATGAGGAAAAGCACGCGCTTGAATTCCTCATGAGCTATTTCAACCCAAATGAGCTTCTCGTGAATAAGGCGCTTGCATTCGGTGTGTATCCGTACGTAAACGCAGCCGAATGTCACCTGTATCTCGCGAAGCAGATGTGGGAAGAAGCGAATCACTGTATGAGTTTTGAATACGTGCTCGAGACATTCCCGATCGACCGCGAAAAGGCCTACGCTGGTCACGTCGAAGTGCCATCGATGGCTCGCAAAGAAGAGTTCGAGACGAAGTTTATCAAGCGCATGACTGAGGACACGCTTGATATTACGACAACTGAAGGTAAGAAGGACTTTGTTCGCAATCTCATCGCCTACAATATCATTCTCGAAGGTATTTGGTTCTACTCTGGTTTTATGGTGGCGCTTTCATTCCGCCAGCGCAACCTCATGCGCAACTTTGGTTCACTCATGGACTGGATTATCCGCGACGAGTCGCTTCACCTTAAGTTTGGTATCAACCTCATCCTGACAGTCCTCGAAGAAAATGAAGACCTTCAGACTGAAGAATTCGCGGCTGAAATCAAGCAAATGATTCTCGACGCTGTCGAGATGGAAGAACAGTACAACAATGACCTATTGCCAAAGGGTATCCTCGGTCTGAACGCCGACTACGTGAACCAGTATGTGAAGTATCTCACGGACCGCCGTCTTGAAGAGCTTGGATTTGAAGCGCACTACAAGGTGTCAAACCCAGCGAAATGGATGGCAGCAGCCAATGACACACTTGAACTCGTGAACTTCTTTGAAAGTACCAACACGAGCTATGAGGTCAACGCTGGAACGAGCAAGAAGGAAGACTAACGAGGAAAGATTACTACGAAATGGGCGCGGCAACTTACCGCGCTTATTTTATTTTCTGAACATGGGTGAATATATTCCCACCTTTAACAAACTTGTTATACTAGAAGACAGCAACGGAAAACCTTTGCCAACCATCCTCACTAAAAAACAGAATGGTCAATGCATAGCCTACCAGCCACAAGATACTAGCATCATAAAACAAGGTACGCAGGCCACTCGGTACTTAATAAAGTTGGCAGCATTGCCGGAGGGAAAGAATTGTGAATAAAAAAAGCATAACTAACGATACAACTTTTGCCGGTAGGAGATGGTTTTTCTACTTTGCAACGTTCTTTGCCATTATTCCACTTGTTGTAGGCTTAATAACTTCATTGGTAAGCGGTGATCAGGACACTACATTCCATATCCTAACTGCAATTACTACAGGAGTACTTGGAATCATAGTTTCGATAATCAGTTTAATCTACGATGATAAAAAGCTAGATAGAATCTTATCTTCAATCTATATTGTTTGGTTTCTCTATTTAATTGCGTCTGGGATATTTTCGGCTATTATTGGCGGGATGCAACCCTTAGGATAAGAGAATGGTCCACCGCTATAGCGTTATATGTTGCTAACTCTACACTATCTATAGTGTCACTAGCGGCGTAAAATGAAGACATGAACGGCAAAAAACAAACAGGGAGAGGGTAGTGGTTCGTAAGGCTCGCCAGGTTGCAACACTTCTTGGGCCAGCCTTTGTGGCGGCGGTGGCATATGTAGATCCGGGCAATTTCGCGGCGAATTTTAGCGCCGGTGCAGGGTACGGTTATTTGCTTCTCTGGGTGTTAATCGTCGCCAATCTCATGGCGTGTTTGGTGCAATATTTAAGCGCCAAAGTCGGCGTCGTAACGGGTATGAGCTTGCCGGAAGTTGTGGCGACAAAGCTTGGCAGGAAAAGTAGAATCGCCTATTGGATCCAGGCAGAGATCGTGGCTGCGGCGTGTGACCTGGCAGAGGTAATCGGTGGCGCGATCGCGTTAAAATTATTGTTCAATGTGCCGCTCGTTGCGGGTGGCGTGATTACTGGACTAGTTTCACTCTTGCTCCTGACAACGTACAGCAGGCGAGGGCAGAAGCTTTATGAACGCATCATCGTCGGTATGCTTATCATCATCCCGCTGGGATTTATCGTCGGACTTGTCATGCATCCGCCGGAGGCTGGACCGCTATTCAGCGGGCTTGTTCCACGACTACAAGGCAAAGATACGATACTTTTGGCCGTAGCTATGCTCGGCGCGACGATCATGCCACATGTTGTCTATCTGCACTCGGCACTGTCGCGTGATCGCCATGGCAAGCTTGAAGGTAAGAGGCTTCGCGAGATTTTGCGGGCGACGAAGATTGATGTTGGTATCGCCATGGTGCTGGCTGGTAGCGTGAATATCGCTATGTTGGTACTTGCGGCATCGGTGTTGCGTGGTAATTCTGGGGCAGAATCGCTCGAAGGAATTTTCTCATCACTCGGCACTGTGGTGGCACCACTTGTGGCGTGGTTATTTGCACTAGGATTGCTCGTCTCAGGCTTTGCAAGCACGGCAGTCGGTACGCAGGCTGGGGAAGTGATCATGAAGGGTTTACTAAAAAAGCAAATTCATCCTTTCTTGCGCCGGACAATTGTTATTATCCCGTCGATCTTGCTGCTAGCGTTTGCTGTGGATCCGACAAAAGCGCTCATCATCTCTCAAGTTGCACTGAGCTTTGGTATTCCATTTGCACTGGCGCCACTGGCACTCATCACTGGCAATAGAAAGATCATGGGTGCGAGCATAAATGCTTCCTATCTTCAGTGGCTGATATGGGTCATCGTTGGATTTGTGAGTGCATTAAATGTGCTACTGATCTGGCTGACGGTAGCTAACTAGCCACTATTTTAATTGTTTGCGAAGCTTGGGTCGATTGATTTCGAATCGCTGGCTTCGATTGTTGCGAAGAAGAGTCGAGCAACTTGGGTCGTTCAAGGTGATATTGACTGTCTCGCGGGTAAGACCAGTTAGATCGGCAAGCGTCTGCTGCGTAACAGGAAAGTCAATACGATACCAATCACTTGCACTAGGATTTTGGGTCGCATGCTGATCGCAGAGATAGGAAAGCGCTTGCAGGATTTTTTGCTTGGCGCTGCTTTTCTCCATGCTCTTCAGGCGGCTAACGATATGATCCATTTCTGTGGCGTACCAGCGCAATGTATCGGCAGTAAAGTGGGGAGAGACTCGTAATTTTTCTCGAAATTTCGTGAGACTCACCAGGAGCACCTCCGTTTTACAAAGCGTAGCATAGTACGCATCGACGGCTGGTTTATCCTCAAAAGAATAAAATAGAGGAGCGATGCTACCCTCACCGCCAATATGGAGAATTTTTTCATTGCCATCGCTATCGATATCAAAGAATTTTATCGCGCCCTTCTTAACAAACACCACGTGAGTCGGTTGATCGCCGTCATAGATAATGGTCTGACCAGCGGCGTATGTACGCTCTATGGCATCGGGAAAATGTTCTTGAACCTCTTTGGGCGTGAATATGTTCACACTCCCATTGTGTCATACTCAACACATTTTCGGTAGATAGAGTCACAACAAGCACGTGAGACACTTTACAGACAGGATTTTTCGATCAGTTTACACTAGTACATAAGCTGCGGGAACGTGGTGGAAAGTAAGAGTAAGGGAGGGGAAAAGATGAGGACTACTCATAAAGATCGAGTTGCATTTATCGATCACCTAGAAAAGAAATACTCACAAAAAATCCAACACTACAAGCTAGGTAAGCAAGAACGTTCAGTCAGACAGCAGCTCCGCACCATACGCGGTACACATATGAATGGTGATCTGGACTATGAAGCCACAGATTTCACTCTTTTGAATGGTCGTCGGCTAGCGTACTAATGTGAAAAACCTCTGCTTTTAAAAAGATCTGCCAAGGACCAGGCAGATCTTTTATGTTACAGGCGAGCGCCGGCGCGTGCTTTATTTGCCCACTGATCGGCGAGTTCGTTGCCTTCGTCGCCATTGTGGCCGCGTACCCATACGAGTGTAGCGTTTGAATTCTGGAAGAGGGGATAGACTTCTCTCACGATATCGAGATTTTTGATTTCGCCACCTTTTTTCTTCCAGCCTTTGGCTTCCCAGCCAGGTGCCCATTTAGTGATAACATTTATCCAGAATTCTGAGTCGGTGTGAATGGCGCATTCCTCACCATTAGCATGTCTGAGCGCGGCGATAATCGCAAAGCCTTCCATGCGGATATTGGTCGTTTCACCCTCTTCGGAACCAAGTGCAACTGGCTCTTCTCCCAGAATAACGGCATAGCCGCCAGGACCAGGATTGGGGCTTGCGCTCCCATCGGTATAATAAATATTCATTCCTTTCAGTATACAGGAGTAAAATAGAGAGGATGAAGACAAAACTGCTTATTTTTGGAATTACGGGTGATCTGAGTACAAGGAAACTGCTGCCAGCACTTGAGCAGGTAGTGCAGCAGGAAGATTGCCGGGATATTGAAATTATCGGTATTTCTCGGCGAAAAGTAGATGTGAGTCAGCTGGTAGAAAACGATCAGCTACGGCGCCTAGTGTCTATTTTCACGATGAATCTTGCCGAGGCGCCAGAGTATGACCGACTAAAGAAGTATATTGCGTTGAAGAAGAATGAGCAGTTGATCATCTATCTTTCCGTACCGCCACAGGCGGCAACTCAGATAGTCGATTTTCTTGGTGAAGCGGGCATCAATACGCCACATGTAAAAATTTTGTTCGAGAAGCCATTTGGCGTAGACCTCGTCTCGGCACGTGAAATGATCGATCGAACATCGCGCTTCTTTAACGAGGACCAACTGTATCGTATCGATCATTACTTGGCTAAAGAAATGGCGCAAAATATCATAGTCTTTCGCGGCGGAAATGCACTCTTTAGCGATCTATGGGATCATGATGCGATCGAGCGAATCGAGATTGTCTCGACCGAGAAGATTGGTATAGAGGGCCGTACAACATTCTACGAGCAGACGGGTGCACTGCGAGACCTCGTGCAAGGACATATGCTACAACTGCTTGCGCTTATACTCATGGAAACACCAGTCGATTTTGACTGGGATATGGCTCCAAAACTTCGCCTTAGGGCGTTGCAGCAAATTGCTCCAGCTGACCCTACGCAAACCATTCGCGCACAGTATGCAGGCTATCAAGATGAAGTAGAAAATCCAGGTAGTTTAGTAGAGACGTTTGTGTCGTTGCAGTTGCGTTCAAATGATCCACGCTGGCAATATGTGCCTATTAGGATAACGACAGGCAAGGCGCTTGATAAAAAGACGACGGAAATGCGTATTTTCCTCAAGAAGAAACACGAGGCGCAGCAGAATATGATAGTATTTCGCATTCAACCAAACGAGGGTGTTGGTATTCAGTTGTTCATCAAGAAACCGGGGCTCAGTAGGGAATTTGAGACGAGGGAGCTGTCGCTAGCGTTTCCTGAGGATACGCGCCTGCCTGATGCGTACGAGCAGGTGCTGGTCGATGCAATATTGAGTAAGAAGAGTCTATTTACGAGCAGTGATGAGGTGCTCGAGAGTTGGCGTATCCTTGCTCCCCTGCAGGAGGCATGGGGTATGGACGATGAGCCGCTGCGCTTGTATGCTGCTGGGTCAGCCCCAGAAGAGGTGGTCCAGGGCGCATAAACCCTACATGTAGCGTAGAGACAAAACTACAACACTCCACAGCTAGCGTCTAACAATAAAATGTTGCTATAATGAAATCCCATGGATACAACGAAACGAAATGGGAAAACACAGAAATACATATTTGTAACGGGGGGTGTACTCTCGGGGGTAGGGAAAGGTATTACGGCCGCCTCAATTGGTGCAGTCTTGCAGGCAAAAGGCCTAAACGTTTCCATTCAAAAATGTGACCCGTATCTCAACGTAGATGCGGGTTTACTTAATCCCGCGGAACATGGCGAATGCTTTGTGACAAAGGATGGTGCCGAGACGGATCTTGATCTTGGGCACTATGAGCGATTTTTAGATATTGAACTGACACAAAAGAATGCGACGCTTTCGGGGCGTCTGCTTTCGAATTTGATTGCCGATGAACGTGCGGGGAAGTTTGGTGGTAAAACAGTGCAGCTTGTGCCGCACCTTACTAACGCAATTCAAGATGCGATTGCGCTAGCAGGAGACGGGTCTGATGTACATATCGTAGAGATTGGTGGTACGGTTGGTGACTATGAGGGACTAAGCTTCGTTGAGGCAATCCGCGAATTTGGACAGAAAATTGGCCGCGAGAATTGCCTGTACGTCCATGTCGTCTACGTGCCTTTTATTGGAACTTCTAAAGAATTTAAGACGAAGCCAGCGCAGAATGCAATGCAAGATCTTCGCGGCTTTGGTATCTTCCCGGATGCTGTTATCGTACGCACGGAACAGCCGGCGCCGGAGAATGTCTCGCGAAAGATCAGCCTGCTGAGTGGTGTGCCAGAGAAGTATATTATCGATATGCCAAATGTAGATACGGTATACCGTATCCCAGAGAAGATTGCGGCGTCTGGGCTACACGAGCTTCTCGGTAATTTTACAAGTAACAACACTATTCCGGATTTGGCAAAATGGTCGGATCTGATCGCAAAGCAGAATGCTACGCCAGCTCGAACTGTAAAGGTAGGATTGGTGGCCAAGTATATGGATAATGAAGATACCTATCTCTCTGTCACCGAGGCACTGAAGGCTGCTGCGTGGCAAGAAGATGTAGCAATCGATACGGTATGGATCAATGCCGAGACGGCAAATGACGAGGATTTCGGGGCAGTGGATGCGTTACTGGTGCCAGGCGGATTTGGTGAGCGTGGTGTGAATGGCAAGATTGCCGCAGCCGACTATGCGCTTGCACACAAAAAACCATACCTTGGTATTTGTCTCGGGCTTCAGGCGGCAGTTATTGCGGCTGCGCGCCGCGGCGGCCTGGTAAATGCTCACTCGACAGAATTCAATCCAGCTGCTGAATATGACGTCGTCTACATCATGGATGGTCAGCAGGGCAAAGAGTCGACGGGTGGTACGTTGCGTCTTGGTGATTATACAGCTGTACTAAAGGACGGCTCAAAAACTGCTGAGGTATACGGTTTGAAAGAAGTAGTAGAACGTCACCGCCACCGCTATGAAGTGAATCAAAAGTTTACTCAAGATATAGAACATGGGGGGCTGACAATTTCGGGCACTTCACCAGATGGCGCACTTGTAGAATTTGTTGAGGCGATCGATCATCCGTACTTTGTTGCTACACAGGCACATCCAGAATTCCGCTCTCGGCCATTCGGGGCGCACCCTTTGTTTGTTGGGCTGATTCGGTCTATTGCGGAAGGGTAATTATCTTGCAATAAGATAGCGACATACTGTCTTGGAGCCTACAATGTCATACGAAGCGAGACCACCATCAGTAGGTCGCAAGCCACCGATACTCGGGCACGAGCTTAGCACTACAGGGAAACGAGCCCAGAAATACGTATCGTCTTCGAAACTTGTGCCAGTGCTGGCTCCTGAGGCATAGGCAAGAAGTATTGGTTCACCGCTCAAGAACGCAGGAGTACTTGAAATGTAATCTCGCATATTGGCCGTCAGGGTGTCTGTGGCAGTAGTTGTTTCAGCCGTGGCAGGGCCGTAACATGGTGGACTAGACGTCGGTGGATTTATGCATGCAAAAGCATTGCCCGGTGTGGTGATTATGACTGGTAGCGTACCTTTGTCGGCTATGTAAATATGTATAGCTTTTACGTATTGAGCGATAGCGGTAGTTTGCTGAGTCACTTTCGCTCGGGATTGGATGCCGTTGTATACGACTATCGTGACGGCCGCTAAGATAGCAATCACAACGATAACAATAAGCAACTCTACGATCGTAAATCCGTACTTGTTCTTCATATCGCTTATGATAGCATCAGTGAAGGTAATAATGCAATTAATGCAGAGAATTATAAACGAGCCTAGTGATTGACAAGCATGAGTGTATTTGGTAGCATTTTTAGCAGAAAGAAGCGAAATAAACATGTCACAACTTGTAGATGAAATCGAACAATTTATCGCTGACGATATGGCGGTACTTCGACAATTAATGCATGAAGTGAAAGGTTTGAGTATCGTCTCGGCGGTGCCTGCCATAGAAGAAGCGCAAGCCTCGATGACTGCTAGCGAGCAGTTTGAATTTGAGTAATTATTCTCACCTCTGTTATACTGAGTGAGATGGAGCAAAGTATCTCAAATGCGATAAAAGAATTGTTTGACGTCGATGTGACGCCAGTTCTTTCGCGTCCAGAGCCGCAATTTGGCGACTGGGCAACGAATGTCGCCTTGCAGCTTGCAAAACAAGTGGGCGACAATCCGCGGAGCATTGCCGAAAAAATTGCCGAAAAATTGGCAGAAGCTGGAGAATATGAGGCGGTCGAAGTGGCTGGTCCTGGATTTATTAATATTCGCCTGAAGGCTGAGGCGTTACTTGCCGATATAAAGAGAGAGCCTCGTCCGCTTCGTGCTGGCGAGACGGTCGTCATAGAGACGAATAATCCAAATCCGTTTAAGGCAATGCATATTGGTCACGCATTTAATGCGGTTCTTGGCGATACGGTGGCCAATCTCTTGGCTGTTAGTGGTGCGCGTGTTTACCGAGTAAGCTACCACGGAGACGTGGGGCTGCATGTAGGCAAGAGTATGTATAGTTTGCTGAAATTTGCCGACGGGGACTTCTCGAAAATTGAATCGATTCCTGAAGCTGAACACAATTCATTTATGAGTAAAATGTATGCCGAAGGATCGAAAGCCTACAAGGAAGACGAATCGGCCAAGAAAGAGATTGATGAGCTCGCAAAGCAAAGCTTCGCACCAAATGACGCTCTCTATGTGCGGATCTACGAACTATGTAAATCATGGAGTTTCGCTGGTATTGATGCGATTGTCGCACGGCTTGGAAATATTCCAACTGAACGACGATTTCTGGAGAGTGACGCCGACCCTCGTGGTGTAGCGACAGTTAAAAAGTATGTACCTGAAGTGTTTCAGGAGTCAGATGGTGCGCTTGTTTTTAAAGGAAGTGAATACGGTAGTTTCGACAATGCTTTTGTAGCATCAAATGGAAACGGGCTGTATGGTGCACGTGACATTGGTCTGATGCAACTAAAGAACGAACACTACCATCCGACGAAGAGTTATATTATCACGGGTGCGGAACAAGGAGCCTATTTTAAGGGCGTGATCGCAGCTGCTGGTTTGATTTGGCCTGATCAAAAAGACCAGACGGTGAATATTCCAACGGGTCTGGTGAAGCTGACAACTGGCAAGATGAGTAGCCGTGACGGTGATGTGATTGAAATTTCTTGGTTGTTTGATGAATTTAAAAAGGCAATCGAGGCACGTGGCGGCGAGGCAAGCGATGAGATCGTAGCTGGCGCGTTGCGATACCAGTTCTTGAAAGTAAAGATTGGCAGTGATGTCGTGTTTGATGTGAATGAAGCAGTCAGCCTGACAGGTAATACCGGAAGTTACTTGCAGTATGCTCATGCGCGTGCCAGGCGAATTCTGGAGAAAACATCGAGTGACTTCCAGGTGCCGGAGACAATTCGCGATGAGGATCGGGCGTTGGTGCGAAAGCTTGGGGAGTATGCAGAAGTAATTGGTCACGCGACAAAAACACTCGAACCACATCATATTTGTACCTATCTCTTTGAGCTAGCACAGGAATTCAATCGATATTATGAGAAAAATCAGGTAGTTGGTGATACGTATGAGCAACACCGTGCTGGACTCGTGACTCTCTACGCTGATACATTGAAGGCCGGCCTAACTATTCTCGGTATTCATGCGCCTGACAAGATGTAGTTGACATCATCTGAGGAGAAGAGTAATATCGGGCACAGGAATTACTATGTCGAAGTATCATCAAGCAATCCGGAGTAACCTCATTCTCGTGATGTTTGATATGCACTCGGCTGCGTAGTTTCGTCGTTTCGATTCATCGCCGCCGGGGGAAGCTCCGGCGGTTTTGTTTTCAAGCGACATGCAGGACGGAAGGCAAAAATGTTTTCCGCGCACCTACAACAACCAGGAGGAAACATGTCGGATCCTGTCATTCGGGAGCAGCTCAAGGACTACCTTTACCGTGGTCCGGTGACTGTCCCCAGCGACAGTGCTCTTCGTGACGCGGTCGGCTTCGCTGACTGCTCGAAGAACCAGGTCAACAGGGCGATGGGAAGGCTCGTCAGCGATGGGGACGTCATCCGCTGCCGGCCGGAACCGCAGCACATGGGAGATGAGGATCGACCGATCACGTATCTTCTCAGGCGCTGATCTGTGTTCAGCTGAGGGGCGGCCTAGAAAGCGGTGATCCCGCCTACGGCCGCCCCTCGGGGCATATTTTCCTCCTGTTTTTCAATGCACTTGATGTATAATTTTAATCAGCCAGCTAAATAAGGAGGAGTCAATGGCAACAGCAAAAGAACGAGCAGCTGCAGCACGGGCACGGGCAGCAAAAGCATCGAAGGGTCATGCAGGTGGTTTTATGACCTTTATCCGCGAACAAGGCGTGGTCGGTCTAGCGGTTGGTTTGGCAATCGGTACTGCGGCTGGAGCAAGTGTAAAGGTGATTGTTGACAATCTGATCAGTCCGCTTGTCGCCCTCATGACACAGGGCGTCAAACTCGATAGCCTTAAGTGGACAGTACATGTTGGTAATGGAAATGCTGTCTTTGGCTGGGGAGCAGTCATCAGCTCGCTTCTTACATTGATCGCAACTGCATTTGTCATTTATCTCGTGATTCATATTGCGAAGCTCGATCGAATGGATAAAAAGAAAGACGCGTAACCAACTACGTGGCAAAAGCACCTACCTCTGGAGGTGCTTTTTTGTTGCATCCAAGACGATAATAAGTTACTATATAAAGTATAGTAAATACAATTTTTCCGGAAGGAGGAGAAGTGAAAATAGCAGTCATCATTGGTAGTGTACGTGAGGGTCGTCAGAGTGATAAATTGGCGAAATGGGTTGCTGAAGAGGCGAAAACTGTAGCTGAGGTGGAAGTCATTGATCTTAAAGATTACCCGATGCCGTTTATGGAAGAAGCGATTAGCCCTCGCTATAACCCAGAGCGCCAACCAAAGCCTGAGGTAAAGAAATGGCTTGATAAGATGGCGGAATTTGATGGCTACGTACTCGTAACACCAGAATACAACCGATCGACATCGGCAGTGCTCAAGAATGCTATCGATCACTTTGATTATCAAATTGAGAGGAAACCAGTTGCATTAGTCGGTCATGGCTCAGCGGGTGGCGCGCAGGCGATCGCAAATCTTCGTATGATTTTGCCTGGTGCAGGCGCGGTGACTATTCCAGAGGCTCTTTTCTTCACAGACCGTGTCGGCGAGGCTGTCGACGAAGCGGGAGTATTGAAGGAAGAGCTGCGCGATAACCCATATGGTCCACAGAATACATTGAAGGCCCAGATGGAGTCGTTGGTATGGTACGGGGATGCACTAAAAGCCGCGCGTGAAAAATAACACGAACTGGAAAGACAAACTAACACCCGAACAGTATCGGGTGTTAGTCGAGAAGGGCACGGAAGCACCTTTTTCGGGTGAGTATGATAGTGTTTTTGACCCAGGGACATATACCTGTGCCGCGTGTGGCACAGAGCTATTTGATAGTGAGAAGAAATTCGAGGCGCATTGTGGCTGGCCGAGCTTTTATGATGCAAAGAAGGGCGCGGTAGAATTTCATGACGATGATTCTCATGGCATGCATCGAGTCGAAGTAACGTGCGCGAATTGCGGTGGCCATCTAGGGCACGTATTTGAGGGTGAGGGATATGACGCGCCGACAGATCAGCGGTATTGTATTAATTCGGTGAGTTTGAAATTTCAAGCAAAAAACTAACCCCTCCTTCCTAATCGAAAGAGGGGTGTGCGTCGTGGTTCCGTAGAGTCACCCTGTTGTGGCTCTTCTCATCGTACTACACGAACGCTGTCAGGCTTCAGGCGAAGCTGACTGACACACCTTCTGGTATACGACCGCGGTCTCGACCGGGTCGACCATGCCAGGGCCGGTAGTCATCCTTGATGGCCCGTTTTGCTTCCTTGCGGAAGGATCGGTCGTCCAGGAAGTCATCAATGTTGCTCTGATTGACGTTCCAGGTGCCGATCCCTGTGTCGTATCGGATCTCGCCATTGGCAATCATGGCGTTGATAGTTCGGAGCACGACATCGTATCGTGCGATAGCGACGATTCGCTCAACCAGCCCAGGAGACAGCTCCTTCAGCTTGCAAGGCAATTGCTTGCCATTGACAATCTGACGATGCGTCTTCTCGGCTACGTGGCGCGCAAGATCGCTTGGTCGTCCTCCAACTCCGATGATGAAGTTGTCGGTGCCGCGGAATCGCTTCTTATCCGAACCGGGACGCCACCTCGGGTTCTCTTCGCGGGCGAAGTAGAACTCTCCGGCAACGCCTTGTCTGGCGATGCTCATGAGATCGAGAATCTCCTCTTCAAAGAAGAGTTCTTCAAGCTCGTACGGCTGAAAGAAAATCCTCTTCTGCTCCTCCTTGTCGGGTACTCGATGCCTCTTGGCCCTGTACCGCTTAGACACGGGACCTCCTGATGTGTGTTTGTGCAAGCAGTCTCTCTGCTTGCCTTAAGTTATAAACCATAAACAGTAAATATGCAACAAAAAACCTCCACTATCGGAGGTGTCGTCTGGCCATGCCACTGGAAAGTTTCCAGTGGCATGGCCGTCTCGACAGATCAGTGGGCGTAGGCCGGCTGGCCGACTCGAACCTTGTCACGCCGCACCTTCGCGGCGTTCTTCTGGTTGAGGTGAGCCTTCCGCATCTTCCATCCCTTGTGGGTGAGGATGAGCTTCTGGCTCTTGGAGTCGAACCTGATCAGCTTGCTGCTCGCGGCCACCTCGAGGGCGGCACCGATCGTGTGGAGCTGTGCGCTGCTGGTGCAGCCCAGTCGCTCCTGGCAGGTCTTGTACATGTCCTGCCTGATCTTGGGCGCGAAGTCCTTCAGCTTCCGGTGACCACGCCGCGGTCCTCGCTTGATCATCACCCCGAGAACGATACTCACCGCATCGCTGATCTGGGGGTTCTGGTGGTAAAACGTGTCGTTGGACAACACGTTCCCCTTTCTCTTGTCGAGACATCCAGCGGTTGCTGGAGTTCCCGTATAATAATACTGATATATGTCAATGTCAAGCAAAAAATGATATAATATTGCCAATGACAAAAGCAAAATTACTCTGGATAGACCTCGAAATGACAGGCCTTGATCCGGCGGAAGATCGTATTTTAGAAGTGGCAGCGATTGCTACTGATTGGGACTTTAATGAAATTGCAACATATGAAGCAGTAAAAAAAGTAGGCCCAAATCTTATGAAAACTCGTATGGTGGGGGAGTTTTGGGAGAAGTTCTCCGAGGTACGCGATGCCTTGGTCGCACAAAATGAGTCCGGCAAAAACGGCCGAACGGTCGAAAATGAGCTGATCGACTTCGTGAAGGAGCATTTCAATACAGAAAAGCCGGTGCTGCTAGCGGGCAATTCGATTCACCAAGACCGAAAATTTATCGAAAATGAGTGGGGTCGGCTAAACGAAATGCTGCATTATCGAATGCTTGATGTTTCGGCTTGGAAAGTAGTCTTTGACGGTAAATTCAAGAAGAAATTTGCTAAACCAGAGGCGCATCGCGCCATGGATGATATCCGTGGCAGCATCGAAGAGCTGAAATATTACTTGAAAAAAGTTGATTGTAAAAAATAAATAGAACTGTCACAATAAGCCCATGAGCTTGAGGGTACACCGTACGCATATCGCGTGGGGAGTGATAGGAAGTATCGCTGTAGGCGCAGCAATTATTATTGGTCTTCTCGTGTGGAAAATACCCGCCTATACACCCGTAGCAGAGCATCTTCCAACTGTTGCTAATAAACCAGTTGCAACACCGAAAACTCTTAATTCAAAAGCCCTATTTATGGGTGATGTCTATTGGGGTCGGTATATCAATGAATGGTCGCAGAAAAGTCCACTCAAGACAGCGTATCCTTTTTCGCGGCTGAAAGAATTTCATCGTGACAAGTACGATGCTTGGGTGGCCGATCTCGAATGTCCGGTTGTGCCTGGTGTTAAGCTGAGTGCAGCCGAAGAAGAAGCGACATTGAATTTTAATTGTGATCCAAGCTACCTACCTGAGGCAGCCAAGTGGTTTACGATCTTTTCGAATTCTAATAATCATAGTGATAATCAGGGTGGCCAGGCGGGTATTGAGGCAACGCGTAAAGAACTCGATAAAAACGGCATTCAGTATTTTGGTAATTCTGATCCCGAGATTATCGATGACGTTTGTGAAGTAGTGAGCTTTCCGGTGCGTGTCACCATGAGCGATAAGACGATCAAAAAGCGGTTTTTGCCGATGGCACTATGTGGCTATCATGGCGTATTCAAGATTCCATCAGCAGAGAGCCTGGCCGTGATGGAGCGATACAGCAAGGTCATGCCGGTAATCGCCTATCCACATTCAGGTGCCGAGTATAAGCCAGCGCCTGATCAGATAAAGACGGACCTTTACCGCGCAATGATCGATAATGGTGCCGATGTAGTACTCGGCGACCATCCGCATTGGGTGCAGACGACAGAGGCGTACAAGGGGCATTTGATTGTCTATGCGATGAATAATTTTATCTTTGACCAGCAGTATAATCTAGAAGTAACACGCGCCGCGGTCGTCGATCTCGATTTGAGTCTCGCAGATAGCGCGGATACGTCGAGCTTGGCAAAGTGGCTCGACCTGGGTGATTCATGTAAGGCATTTCACGATGATTGTTTGACACGAGCTGAATCGAGTCATCTGAAGAAGCTCGATTTCCGGTGGCATTTCTCAATCATAGGTTCGCGCGATGATGGACATCTGGCGCATCCAGCTTCGAAGGCCGAGACACAGAGTATTCTGGATCGATTGAATTGGAGCAGCACGATAAAGCAGCTACAATCTCCGTATTCGGCTTCGTAGGGTTCACTTCGCTTGGTATACTGGATCTATGACTCATAAAGAATTCGAGACCTATCTCTTAAGTTTTCCGAATACATGGCTGGATTTTCCATTTGGCGAAGGAACAAGTGTA
>JBKGVB010000004.1:0-3061 GCA_046462475.1 Saccharimonadales bacterium (SeqCode)
TCAGCAATCAGCGTCAAAAGCTCGAGCAGACAGAACGACGTATGCGAGACTTACACCAAGAGCTGTCTATCATTCTTTCTCGACGGCAACCTTAAAAATTACTTTCTTAAATAGTATAAAATTCCAGATCGCAACAAGAGCTACTACAATTATCTTCGCAATGAGGGGATGCAATAAAAAAGACCCTGCTAGAATGGCTATTAATAAATTCGAAACTAAGAGATTCGTAATACCAAGCATAAGAAAGTAAAATGACTGCTTGTGAGTATCATGCACGTAATCGTGAGTGGTCATATTCCGGAAAGCAAAAAGACGGTTTCCCAAAAAACTAACCGCCAAGCCACACAGAAAACTCAAAGATTGCGCGACGTTGATATTACTGCCAATCGCATTCAATAAAGCGAAAGTACTATACTCAACCGCAAAAGCAGTACCTCCCACGAAAAGATACCGCAACTTTTGATTATGCAAGAATTGATATTTCATATAATCGCCGCTAAGTACTAGTGTATACTAAAGAGAAATATGCTCAAGATTCTTCACGATCATATACTAATAAAATTGCTCATATTAGCTACTTGTATTGCGATAGGTCTTACGCCACTATACGGTCTTGTATATATTTTCTTAATTTGTGCGGGAGCTTATCTAGTAAAACCTCTTCGTGGATACCCTTCCTATATTGCAAGTTTTATAGTCGAACTTTTTATACTTTCAGCATGCATTATGGTTGCCGGAATTTTTATCTGGGCATTAAAGCAACCTGCACTTCTTGCGCTATCAACAACAGGATTATACATATTTACTGCTTATTTTCGTCTTGATGATAAACAAAGAAAAATATCCCTTATCAATACTAATGATGTGGTAGCACTTATTATTGCAATCGTTGCACCGATAATAATATGCGGAAGTTACCTGATGACCCAATCTCCACGCGTAGGAGTTTACCAATTTCTTGCGAATGGCTACGATAATGGTTCGCACCTTAATATGCTTCAAAATAATAGTCGAATCAACGGCTACGATTTTCATGGCATACCTAGTTTTGTGAAAAAAGATCGCGGGTCAAGCGATGAATATCGTGGATATCCGCAGGGATGGCACCTTGCAACTATTTCGTTTATGGAAGGCTTTGGAAAGAAAGTCTTTAGTAGCAAGAATCCTTTACATCTTTTGGATGCATATTTAATAGCCTATTTAAGTTGGACTTTTATCACCATCTTTATCACAACCCGACTGACTCTATTTTTCGCCATAGATCGTTCGAACAAGGTTGACCAAAGTCCCGACTCAAGATGGCTAAAACTTCTCCTCGCCATAGTAATCGCCGTTTATATACAAATGATCGTATATTGGGGATCCTTGGCACATGGATTCCCAAACTATATAGCTTGCCTTGGCTATATTGGTCTTGTTATAGGCTTTCTCCATCAAGCACTAGACGGTAATAAAAAATCCATTAACCGTACGACTGTGCTTAGGGACTGGCTAATGGCTCTATTCTTAACCTCTGCTACTGTATTAATCTGGATACTACCTTTGCCCGCTCTCGCACTCTCGCTCCTATTCTCCTTAGCGTTTATCTTTAAAAAGAAGGTACCTTCAGTAAGTTTCCTCACGAGCGCTTCAATTAGGTCCTTCATAGGACCTGTCGTAATGCTTGGCATTTCCTGTGCAGCTATATTGGCCGAATTACTTATATACATGAAGTACTCTCAACATGGCTCAAATCAAGTAGCCGAAGGGTCACTCACCGGTACCTTTCCAGTGTCAATATTCCTAACAATACCTCTGCTTGCGCTCATCCTTATTTACTCCTTACGGTCGCGGTCAAGTATAGCGAAGATATCTCTCGTCAGTACCATACCGTTTGCTGTATTGTCAGCTGGTATTGCATACGACCAACTCGCCCAAGTTGGCAGGCTGTCATACTACTTTAGTAAATCGCTTGCAATTGTCCTTCTTATTACAAGTCTATTTGTAGTCCCAGCGTTCATGTATATCATAAGAAGGCTTACCACTCTTTCTGCCCACATAATTGCTGCAGTGGTTTTTATTAGCGCTCTATGTCTTTTAACTTTCATATCTGGTCAATCGTTTAGTGACTCATCTCAAATATTCCAAAAGCATAGCAAGATAGATCCAGCACTTTCGTCAAAGATTGTTCATTTTCTACGCACCAATGATCTCGATACTTACAGTTACCCAATAGTCCTTACGGGATCTGCACAGCAAGATAAGAACGGATTTTTATATCAACGCGTATACAATAAACCATACCAATGTACAAAATCTATAGTTACCCGAAAAGGGTATCATCTCAATACGTCCTACACACGGCTAGAATCATGCTATGAAATACTGCGTGCGGCTCACAAAAAGATATATGTAATTACCTCACCAACAACAGAGTCTGTCGTGAGCCACTCATCCATACCACGTTCTGATATTACGCTTTCAAACTAATATATTGTCGTTAAAGTATAAATTTCATAAGATAGAAGTAGAAACAATTCAGAAAGGCTTATTAATTCTATGGCAAATCCTATAATAATCGTTGGCGCTGGACTATCGGGCGCGACATTGGCACGTAAATTTGCCGAAGACGGTGAACATGTCATCGTTGTTGATAAGCGAGACCATATTGGCGGTAACACGTACGATTTTATCAACGAGCATGGTGTACTTATGGCAAAATACGGTGCACATATCTACCATGACTCCGATGACGAGACTTGGGAATTTGTCAGTCGTTTTACCGAATGGCTTCCGTATGAACACCGCGTAAAAAGTAATGTAGAAGGCAAGCTCGTGCCAGTCCCAACAAATATAGACACTTACAATGAAGTGCTTGGCGAACATTGGACCGATGGCGAAAAACTCAAAGAATGGGTTGAAGCCCAGCATCCTGAAATCGTGGAACCGAAAAACTCTGAGGAGTCTGCCCTAAAACGCATTGGTAGCGATATTATCTATGAAAAAATGTTTAAAAACTACACCAAAAAACAGTGGGACAAATATCCTTCAGAGCTTGACGCATCTGTCATGGAACGTATCC
>JBKGVB010000005.1:0-38256 GCA_046462475.1 Saccharimonadales bacterium (SeqCode)
TGGCGCAGCAATCCGGCGACCATCTTCTTTGGAGTTGGCACGGGTGGCTTCGGCGCACGCTTGCACCAAGAAGACCGTCGGTTACCGATAAGCAGCATCGCAAATAATTACTACTTTGAAATGCTCGCCGAGCTTGGCATGGTTGGCGTGCTGCTTTTTGGTGCCTTCATCCTCTCTATCCTCGCTGCGCTTGTGCGTTCTCGGCAATGGCTTGTCTTCGCTTTACTACTCGGCTTCCTCATACAATGGTACTTCTTTTCAGGAAATGCCAACGTGGTCCACGTATGGGTTACACTTGGTCTAAGCATTATCATTTCTTCACCACAACTTCAGCGCCGTCTGGTACAATGAGTTGGTATGCAGCCACGCTTTTTCGATCGACATAAAACCCTCAAAGATACCATCGGTATTATTGTCTTTGTCATCGGAGTACTCATTGGTACACTTATTATCAATGCATTTATTTTCCGTAGTTTCAATGTCGAAGGATTTAGCATGGAAAAAACTCTCGACAACGGAGATCGCCTTATCGTCAATCGGTTACCAGTGACACTGGCCCAAATTCAAAATAAACCATACATCCCAAAACGCGGCCAGATCATCGTTTTTAGAAATCCGCACTACAACTACATCGATAGTCGCGATGAGTATATTGTCAAGCGTGTTATCGCACTTCCCGGTGAGAGAATTGTTCTAAAGGACGGGCATTACACCGTCTATAACCCTGCACATCCGACCGGCTTCAACCCTGATGATTACAATCACGGCGAGCCAGGTACTCCCACAAGCGAACCGGAAGGTCCTATTGATGAGGTCGTGCCAAGTGGAACAATATTTGTCAGTGGAGATCACCGCCAAGGAAGCTGCTCTGAAGATTCTCGCTATAAAGAAATGGGAACTATCCCCCTCTATGATATCGTCGGGCCAGTGGGCTTAAGAATCTTCCCGTTCAACAAAGTTCGTGCCTTTGGTGCTGCAAGCAGCACACCAGATGCGGCTGGCAAGCAAAATCCAGGCAATGGGCGTGCTTGCGAAGGTACTGCATAAATTAGACCTGTAGCTACCTACTTGGTAGCTATTACAAAAGTGCGTCCGTCAAACGCTTGATATCTTCATCGTCTTTAAAGGTAAACACGATCTTACCGCCACGAGCGCCAGTTTCAATACGGGCTTTTGTCTTGTATCTCGAGGCGATATTGCCCGCAAGCGCCTCATATCGCTTAGTATCACGCTTTACGGCTTGTTTTGGTGCTGTTTTAGCGCTGCGCATAGCAGCTTCAATATCACGCACACTCCATTTTTCACTGATAATCCGCGGTAGCAACTTTGCGATCTCTTTTTCATCACGGTCAATCAATGGTCGCGCTTGACCCTCCGAAAGCTCTCCCGATGCAATAGATTCTAAGACTATTTTTGGCAATTTCAGAAGCCTCAATGTATTACTGACAGCACTGACAGACTTACCGCCAACACGCTGACCGATTTCTTCAAGATTTAGGTTAAACTCGTCACGCAACCGTGCATATGCCACCGCTGTTTCTAGCGCGTTTAGGTCGCGACGCTGAATATTTTCAATCAATGCTAACTCAAGCTTGTGCTGCCCACTCAAGCTACGTACAAGCGCAGGAATTGAAGTCAGGCCAGCTAATTTGCTTGCACGGAAACGACGCTCACCAGCAACAATCTCGTAGCTTCCCTTCTTTGGAACTACGACGATTGGCTGCAGCACTCCGTGCAGCTTTATCGATGCCGCGAGTTCTTCAAGCGCCTTTTCGTCGAACTGACGCCGTGGCTGGTCTGGATCTGCAGAGATTTCACTTAGTTTGATATTGCGCAGTTCGCTGATACTATGATCATTTCCGACCGTCGGATCAAATGATTCATCGAGCAAATCAGTCGGGATTAACGACTCAAATCCACGTCCAAGGCCTTTTTTCGCACTCATTCCCCGATCCTTTCAATAACTTCTTTCGCAAGTGACTTATAGGCGCGCGATCCCTTCGAGAAGCGATCGTAGCTTCCTACCGGTACGCCGTGACTTGGTGCCTCCGCCAGACGGATATTACGCGGGATGACCGTATTAAATACCTTACCGGGAAAGTGTTTTTTAATCTCTTCATGCACTTGACCTGACAGCGTGGTACGGCCGTCAACCATAGTTGGCAAGACGCCTACAAGATCAAGATATGGGTTCATATTTTTACGCACGAGTTTCATCGTCTCAAGCAGTTGCCCCAGTCCTTCAAGTGCATAAAACTCAGCCTGCACTGGCAAGAGGACATATCGTGCCGCGATCAAGCCATTTACCGTTAAAATACTGAGGCTTGGCGGACTATCGATTAGCATTACATCGTAGCCTTCTGTCGCCTCAATCGCATTTTTCAAGCGAGTAAACCGACCACGCGCATTCGCTAGTTCCACCTCTGTATTCGCTAATTGCGGCGTACTTGGCGCAATTGAAAGATTCTTGTGCTTCGTCGGCAAAACTACCTCTTCGAGAGTGCGTTCACCAAGCAGTACATCGCTCATTGTGCCCTTATCGAGCTTTTGCTTGTCGAAGCCGAGGCCGCTTGTCGCATTTCCCTGAGGATCAAAATCAATAATCAACGTCTTCTTGCCCTGCTTGGCCAAGAAATACGCCAGATTAACTGCAGTCGTCGTCTTTCCGACGCCGCCCTTTTGATTTGTTACAGCAATCACTGTACTCACTGTTTATTTACCCTCATTCATCCGGATCTATTATAGCATGAGAGTTTCAATACTTAGTGCAGCATGTTCGAAAGAAAGAACCATCCCACTTCAGCAAACACGCCTAGAATAATCACACCAATTCCAATTGCTATCAGAAGAGGAAATATCGCAATAATTCGGGCGATTTGTCCCCAATGTATCTCGTTTGATGCGCTATCGTTATCTGAAGCAGGTGTGCTATCTGTGTTGCGGCGTGGCAGCAAAAGCATCAAGCTCCCAGTAACAATGCAGGCCGCTCCTCCCAGTACCACAGGCCAAAGCACCATCAGTAGTGCAAATTCACTCCCCTCACCTCCAAGCAAGAAGATGCATAACGTGAGAGGGATACCCACACAAAGCAATACAATTCCTGTGCTCTCCCTGCTACTCATCCTACTCATGCTTACTTTCTCCTTGTGTTTTACTTACTATAACAGATCCTATTGATATACAGACCCAACACCTTTACTTATAACTCTCAACAAAAAAAACGCCCCTAGGACGTTTTTTTGAGTCTATATCAATCAAAGATCTACTTAATAGAAGAAATTTCGATCTTAGAGTACTTCTGACGGTGACCCATTTCTTTATGGACACGCTTTTTCGCCTTGTAGCGGATAATGCGGAGCTTATCGCCCTTCACTTCTTCCTCTACTACCTTTGCCTTTACGCTAGCGCCCTTGACGAGTGGCGTGCCGACGGTAGATTTGTCACCATCAACAAGCATGAGAACGTCGAGACTGAGCTCTTTCGTTCCATCCGGGAGGCGGTCCACCAGGAGGGTCTCTTTTTCGCTGACGATGTATTGCTTACCGCCAACTTTAACGACTGCTTTCATAGCTTCCTTTTCTTATTTAGCTTTTCAATCTGAACTATTGTAACAGAGATAGTTAAACTTTTCAACTAGCTGTCGCCGCTTCATTTTATAGTGTGATATTTAACACCCGAAGTGCAAGTATATAAAGCTCGTGACTTCGAGCATCATTACCCGTGATATTCCGATCGGGGTGAATCAAGGCAATTATTTTTAACTTTTCCTTGCGCGAACTCAGTGCTTCGGGGTGGCTTTTAATAATAGTGGAAAGAATTCCATAGTCGACAAGCTCTAGTTTTGAAAATTCCGCACCATACTTTGTCTCTAAGGCATCAACCTCGAGCAGCGCAGGATTTGTCGCATCACCCTCCTCTGCCCTATGTTCTTCAAACGGAGTCTGCTCTTCCCTATGCCACTTCTTATCACCTGGGTCGCTTGGCACCCAAATACTCGTTCCGTTCGTCGAATTGAGGTCTGTGACTACAACACCAGTCCTCATGGCATATTGACCTATTATTCTGACAGATCTTACCTCGACATGCTCTCGAGAAACCGTATCATGTATCCAAGGATATGCATCTCTGCCAAAGACATGGCCTTCACCCTCGCGGATGGAGACCTTGTCAAACACAGTAGATTTATTGTCTGTTGTTACATTAAGTGCAACATCTACTTGACTACCACCACCGTAGGCAATATCAAGCCAATCCACTCTCGTATTGCTCCGATCTAATAACACGCCCACGTGCGGCCGGGATTCATATGGCGAGGTCTCTTTAATCACCTGATCGCCTCGGATCACATGTTCGCGAATTGGAAATTTATCTACAATACTCATATCTAAGCGGTCTCAACTTCTTAACTGATATGATATTATAATAATTTTTTGCTGAAAAAGCAACCTTTCACTAGAGGTCGCCCATGACTACCCGATTGGCATGCAGCCAACCTTCAACACTGCCACCATCAAGATACCGACCCTGGGCTGGCACAACTTTTACTTGGCCGCCTCGGGCAACAAAGCTGTTCACCGCATCAGGTAGCTCATATTCTCCACGAGGTGACGGAGATAAATCTCGACAGGCGTCAATTACCTCTTTCGTTAAGACATACTTGCTGATATTAATCAGGTTACTGGGTGCACTTTCTGGCTGCGGTTTTTCGACAATCCGTACGTAGTTACCTTCCTGATCGCTTTCGATGACTCCATATTTCGCAGTATCTTCCATTGGAACCTGTGCCGCGAGTAGTCCGCACGATCCTTCTGGTATTACTTCAACGAGTCGCGCAACTTCACTCGTCCCATCTCCGTTCAAGATAAAATCATCGCCCATTAAGACCACGGCAGCCTCGTTGTCTTCGATATAATCAGCTGCTAGTGCCACTGGCACTGCCGTACCGTACTTGCCATCACTTGGTTGCGTAATAAAATGAAACTTCACACCTTCGATAGGTGCCACAATTGGCAGCTTATCTTCCTTGCCATTGGCACGTAAGTACTCATTGAGTTTTTCGTTATTTCCGTAATAGTCTTGCAACTGAGTGCTATTTTCACCCACCACAAAAATTACCTCTTGGATGCCTGCCTTCAAGCAATCTTGTACGACATAGTCAACGAGTGGTCGATTGCCGATTGGCAACATGCACTTCTCGATCGTCTTAGTGATTGGTAGCCGGCGCGTTCCCCAGCCAGCCACGGGAATAATTGCTTTTGTTATCTTCATTCCCCTAGTGTACTAATCCTAAGGCCTGGCGACAAGCAAAGAACTAAAGACCAGCCAAGTCCTGACTTCGGCGCTTATACCAGGTGGCTGTCGACCAGCCAACTCCAGCAGCTGCTCCAGCCCCAAGTAGCCACCAATACCAGGCTATCCCGAAAAGTCGCCAGCCCTGAGTACTTGAGGTGAGTGGCACTGTGCTCCTCGACGGAGCGTCATCCTTCTTGCCCATCGATCCTCCCCCACCATCAACCGCATCAGCTGCCGCGGTACGTTGAGCCGCCTTTCCTCCGCTCACTACTGCAGCTGGGGTCGCGACAGCAGGAAGTACGGGTAACGCACGTGTGGCCACACCACTCAATGTCACCGTTCGTCCTTCGCTTGTATCAATCGGTGGGACCGTAATGATCCCACTCACCGCAGATGATACATTGCCCGCAGCATCTTTTGCCGATATCGAGACGGTATAACTTCCGCCTGCTGGTAATATCTGTGTCTGCGCTAATGTCCATACTCCACCAACGCTATTAACCACATAACTAATCCCGTTCACAACGATCGTTACTGTAGAGCTGCCTACTCCCGCACCGTCATCAACCGTACCGCTGATAGCGTATGTCCCATCGCCGTTTGCCTGCATGCCTGTGAGCGCTACCGTCGGACTAGTCGTATCAATCGTAAATGTTACCGTTGCCGCCATATTGCCTACCGTATCTGTGGCTGTAATCGTATAAGAACCATCTGCACTTACCATACCGGTCGCAGAGGCAGGAGTACCATTTAACGTAACCGTCCCCAGGTTAGCGTCCGTCACATGATATGTCACTTGCCCTGTATACACTCCATTTACCTGGTCGCCCGACAATGAAATCACAGGCGAAGACTTATCAATTCCTGTAACCGTGATATCCGCCGGCTCGGATATATTTCCGGCTGCATCAGTTACCGTTACGCTGTCAGTTTGATTTGAAGAATATGTCTTCTGGAATGTTTTATCATCGACCGACGTCCAGCCACTAGGAGTTCGCGCCGACTTATCAGTCGTGATTGTCACGACGACATCCTTATTGGTCGCTTGACCATTATTTGAGTACGTTACCGATTGAATAACTGGCGGGGTCGTATCAATAGTATAAAGCTCAGTCATAACCTTACTGGAGTTACCAGCTGTATCATATGCGACCGCCTTCAGAGTGGTCGTCGAGGTAATCGTTAATGGCGCCACGTAGAGGCTACTCATTTTTGTTGGAGGTGTACCATCTGTCGTGTAGTAGATGCTTGGCACTTCACCACTGTTATCCGTACTCGAAAGTGTAACCGACAAAGATGCATACACGCCACCATTAGGGGATGCGACGGGCACTGATGGCGGCGTAACATCAGATACAGTTATCGTAGCCTCAGCAGTCATGGATGACGACAACCCTCCCCCAAACACGTTTGCATGCAACGTATGGGTTCCCGGCGATGTATCTCGATAGCGAAAAGATTTACTCGCCGATACCCCCGTTGTATAGGTTGCGACATGCGTCCAAGGATTCCCACTTGCCGTTCCTTCTGCAAACTCACCAGTCGATGATGAGGTCGTTAGTTCGACAGTTGCTGGCGCATCAAGCGCCTCGGCGCCATTTGACGCATTTCTAAATTGGAGCGAATATAATTTTTCTGCAGTTGTTGAAGACGTCGTGGTTGCCGGCGAGAAAACAACGTTCGTTATAGCGGCACTCGCAGCTCCAGCCGATGGCACTACGAGCATCATTAGTGACTGAGCAAATAGTATGAGAGCGGCAAAAAACTTTAGGTTTTTTCGTAAAACCACAGGGTTGCTATAGTTAGTCTGTAGTACCATATAATCCCTCGCCTTTGCTGCTTTTGGTAGCTCCACTTACCAAAAAACTCACCTATGACTTAGGTATAGTATACACGTAATTCTCAGGCTTGAAAATGTGAAGAACGACGCTCGCGTCGCTCATCCATATCATCATGGTTGAGTCCATAGTAATGCGCGATCTCATGCCACAGCGTGCGCTTGATCTGCTCAAATAAGCCTTGATCGTCGCGTGTTACCGCGAGAATAGGATACTTAAAGAGTGTAATCTTGCTCGGTAGTAATCCGTTCTCATTACCTGTCTGCAACGTCCGCGGCACACCTTCAAAAAGCCCCAGCAGCAGCTGATCACCACGGAGTTTTAGCTTTATAATTTGCTGATCATCAGGTGCGTCAGCCATGACAATTGCTACATTATGCATATTGTGAATATATTCTTGCGGCAGCTCATCCATAGCGCGCGTAATGAGCGCATCAAATTCTTCGTCTGATAATTCTCTCACTATAAAAAGTATAGCCTATTCGTCGATTGAGTGCATCAATTCGTTGTATTCAGGGTCATTTCTTGCATCATCAAGCACTGCCTGCCAATTATCAGCCAGCGTTGCGTCAAAATCCTCATAGAGATTGATCGCTTCTGCTTCAGTCTGCTCGGCCTGAATCATTTCACGCAGCCCATCCCCTAACGGGTCAATTTTTTCAAAATGTATATGGTGGAATATATTCATATTTATTTTTATTGGTTATATTTCTATTTAAGCATAATAGCTATAAAAAGTCAATATTACGATCTCGTGACATGTTTCAGGGGTGCCGGCTCATACCAGGCACCCCTTGGGTGAAACAGATCAGGTAGTGAGAGTGCTTGGAAGCGCAATCATCATCAATGGAACCATCAGCTCGCTCAGCTCTATAGTTTCCTTGGCGTCACACGCTGCGCGTGCTTTGACGGCCAGCTCTTGCAGAGCAGACGGCAGACATTCCTCCGTGCAATTGGCTCGCGTACGGACCGCACGGATCCACTCGGCAGCAACTTTGCCAGTTACTACCTTGTCCCCTGCGCGCCAGTGTCGTTCTCGAACCAATTCGAGCACCCTGCGAGCAGCTTCCTTCATTCCGTCAGAGAATTCAGCAGACATCGCCCTCCTCCTTTCTGTCTCATTGAAAAGGGCGTACCTCAAGTGTTCCTGATTGTGATGTTTGTTATTGACCCGAGATATACCTCTGGTATACTCCCGTAACGTGTCGCTGTCAAGCGATTTAAGCTAAAGTATTTGGTGAGGTTTATACATTCAGCGTATCACGTTGAAGCGTCTCGACTACTCGGCGAGTTGCCCTTTGCACTGTCGGCACATCAGTATTCGTACCTAAGTGAACAAAACCGATTTGCATCTCAGGATCAATATCGCCCGAGGTTTGCGCATAAAGCATATTATAGAAAAGATCATTACAAACGAAATGGCCAATCTTTTGCTGAAAGCGCGCTCGAATTCTCTTTTCTTCTAGCGCGGCCTTGAGTGGCCCATAGTCCATCGTGGCCGGAAGCACTCGAGGACCATCCTTCACTATTCTAGAGAATAGACGCCGTTGACCAGCATTATCTGGCACTGCAGCAGCATACGCACGATTATGCGCCTGTTGCTCAAACCCCACTACCGAACCAACAGATGGTCGTTCACCAAGGAATAGCATAGCATCAAAGTGTCCGTCTTCGGCCAGAGCCGTTGCTTCTAGACCCGCACGGCCAAACTCAACAGGCAACACGGTAGTCTCCACGGCCTCTAGATCATGCAAGTCCGAGAGCGCCTGTTCTGACAGATTCGTTTTCTTACCGCCAAACGGCTCAAAACCGGTGACTAGTACGCGTTTCATATGAAACTATATAAGCATAAAAACTTTAAAAAGTCAATATTCATACAGAGGCTCCATCCTTGCAGCCAAAAGGTAGTCCATTCTATATCGAGTTTGTCTTTAAGGGTTGGTTTTTACAAGGGAGATGATCAACTCTTTGCCATCAACTTGCACGGTTGTTTCATAGTGAAGTTTATCCCCGTCCTCAATACTAGTTGCGAGTGTTTCGGCTTCGATAGTGCCAGCGTGCTCTGCCATCGCCTCCTTCAGCTCCTCATCATCGGTTGTCACCCCAAGTTTTATCCTGTCATCAACATTTAGCCCCGCACTCTTGCGTGCTGACTGTACATGACGAATTACCTCACGCATCATGCCTTCACGCCTGAGTTCTGGGGTAAGTTTCTCGTCAATCGCGACCGCCTTACTAGTCTTCACAGTCTTAACATTTAGCTCTTCAGTGAGAATATCCTCAAAATCAACAAACTCACCAATATCTGGCACCGTCACACTTGCGAGGGGTTGGCGCACTTTCAAACCTGCTTTTGCACGCAAGCTCAGACCTTCATTTACATATTCGCGAACCTGGCTCATTTCATCGAGTACGAGTTGGTTTACATGTCCTGCCGGCATCCAATCCTTCAGGTGAATCGACTCTTTGTCGCCGGTCAAATTGTGATAGAGCTCTTCAGCTAGGAATGGTGTAAATGGTGCCAAGACATACGACAGGCGAACCAAGACATAATGGAGAGTGCGATATGCATCATCCTTGTCCCCATCGTCTTCCGACTTCCAGAAACGGCGACGCGAGCGGCGAACAAACCAATTCGATGCATCATCGAGGAATGGCAAAATCGGGCTGATTGCATTTGGAATATCGTATTTGTCCATATGCTCCTCTACTTCCCCTACCAGCTGGTGAACTCGACTAACAATCCAGAGGTCAAGCGGATTTTTGAGCTCTTCGAGAGGATCTTTCAGCTCACCTGTAAACTCCCAGCCGTCGACTTCAGCATACATCGTAAAGAAGTCGTACATATTCCAGACCATACCGAGCTTGCGTGCAACGTCGCCCACTTCTTTATCCTGCAACGCAAAGTCTTCACCGTTGAGTAGCGGAGAGGAAAGCAGCAAGAAACGAAGTGAGTCAGCCGAGAACTTATCCATCAGCTCGTTTGGATCGGTGTAGTTGCCATAGCTTTTACTCATCTTACGGCCGTCATTGCCCGCCACATTACCCGTCACAATCACGTTCTTAAAGCTATTTTCACCAAAGAGCGCCACACTCATGGCATGCATGTAGTAAAACCAGGCGCGAACTTGACCGATGTATTCGACGATGAAATCACCTGGAAAATTGGCCTCAAACTTCTCTTTGTTCTCAAACGGATAGTGGAACTGCGCGAATGGCATCGAGCCAGCCTCAAACCAGCTGTCCATCACTTTATCGATACGCGTATATTCTTCTCCGTCGATAGTAAACTTCACGTCGTCGATCCATGGGCGGTGATAGTCTTCGAGTTCAACACCAGAAAGCTCTTTGAGCTCGGCGTAGCTACCAACAACTTTTACTTTGCCAGACTCCGACTTCCACACCGGCATCGCCGTTGCCCAGAAACGATCACGCGAAATATTCCAGTCTGGTGCTTGCTCGACGGTTTTGGCAAAACGACCGTTTTTGACATGCTCTGGGAACCAATTGATCGGACCATTTTTCTCGAGCATCTTCTCGCGCTGGCCATCAATGTCCATGAACCAGCTTGGATGCGCGCGGTACATGAGGCGTGTGCCACAGCGGTGACAATGCGGATAGCTGTGGCGAATGTAGTCAATCTTCCAGACGACGCCACGCTCCTTTAGTTCTTTCGCAATCGGCTTGTTTGCTTCCCAAACATTCTGATCCTTCCAATCGCCCTCTGTATAAAAGCCATTCTGATCGATCACATGAACAACCGGTACTTTTTCTTTCTTCGCAAGCTCAAAGTCTTCTTCACCATAGGCAGGTGCTAAGTGAACAATGCCTGTACCATCTTCCGCACTTACGTAATCTGCCGCCCAGACTTTGTGCGCATTCTTGCCACGATTTACGCCTAGAAGCGGCTCGTAGCTCTTGCCAATAAGGTCCTTACCTTTCACTGTTCGAAGTACTTTATATTCGAGTGGCTGGTGTTTTTCATCAACAAGTACTTTTTCGACAAGATCTTTCGCTAGAATAAATTGCTCGTCGCCCACTTTGACTTCGACATAGTCAAAATCTTTGTTCACCGCAACCGCAGTATTAGCCGGCAAAGTCCACGGTGTCGTCGTCCATGCAAGCAGGGTTGATCCATCTTCGAGTTTGAATCTCACATACACGCTCGGATCAGTTACATCTTGGTAGGCACCAGCATCCATCGTCACTTCAGCTTTTGAAAGTGGCGTACCGTCGAGCGTGCAGTACATAAGTACCTTCTCGCCTTCAAAGATCTTGCCCTTTTCATAGAGTGTCTTAAACGCCCACCAGATCGACTCCATATAGTTTTTGTCCATGGTCTTGTAGGCGCCCTTGAACTCAACCCAACGACCGATACGGTCAATCACTTCCTCCCAGGCACTTGAAGTCTCAAGCATATTTTCCCGAGTAGCGTTGATATATTTTTCGATACCGTAATCGATCACTTCTTGACGAGAGTGAATGCCAAGTTTCTTTTCGGTATAGCGCTCAGCCGGAAGCCCATGCGCATCCCAACCCCACACACGCTCGACACGCTTGCCTTTCATTGTCTGATAGCGTGGCACTGCGTCTTTCACGATTGAGCTCAGGAGTGTTCCATGATGCGGCACACCAGAAATAAACGGTGGCCCGTCATAGAATACATATGAATTATCTTTTGGTCGATTCTCAACCGACTTCTCAAAAGTCTGATCCTTTTTCCAGCGTTGCACCCAATCTTTTTCGTATTCGAGTGCCCGACGCCGTGTACCGTGTTTAAACTTCATCATTTTCCTCCGTTACGCCAAATTCATGTAAAATTTCATCCGGGTCTTCACCCATTTCGAGCAATTGGCCATACATGTAGCCAAGCTTATCTTCTTCATCCATATCTGCCAGGAATTCGGCGTCTTCAGGTAAGTATTGTTCAATAACCTGCCGCAAAGCAGTCTCTCTCTCGAGCTCTGGATTTGATGGTAATAAGAATTCGCTCATATTTCTCCTAATTAAAAATCCCTTTTTCGCTACTGGAATCCGACTAAGCGGACGGTACCATCCAGTTTCGAAAAAGAGATTTCTCTTTCGCACTTATTTATAACTTTTACGCAGTTTCACGGCAGGTTCTACTCGATAGAATCATCTTTCTTCCCACGACGCACATTACTGTTCGCAGCTGATAACTACTCAAACGCCTTCTAACTCGCAGTATAACAATTTGGCGCTGAATTTTCAATTACGCGAACAGTCCGTTGCCGAATTTTAGAAAAATGAGCGCAACAAGCACCACAAGCCATGACGCTACGATCAATCGGTCAAAGCCTTTGTCGATAAAGTTTTGTACCTTTTTGTTGGTTGCATGTGCGAAGCCAAAATTATTCTCACGTAGATTAATATAAAGCAAACTTTCAAAGATAATTGTAGTCGTCGCAGTCACAATCAGACACCACGGGCACAGCACCTGAATAACATACACGCTCTGGAAGAATAGCCAATAAGCAAACAGAAGTCCCAATCCATAAAATACTTGCGCCGTCACTAAATAGGCTCGAGAATATTTCACACGGAGCAGACCGCCCATCGCCACTGCAATCACGATCGCAAACCCCATGATGCCCAAGTAACTATTAGGAAAGCCAAATACTTCCGACTGCCACGTCTTCATGACACTGGCGCAGTTCAATACAGCATTAACACTGCAGCTTAGCACTACATTGGCGTTTTTCACTACTTCAATCTTTTCAACCGAGAGTGTAAAAGCAGCCAAAAACGCCGGGATTGCCGCAAGAAGCATTGTCCACCATGCGCCCGTACCCTGGCGCCTTGATTTAAGTAATTTTAATAATTTATGCATAATAACTTACCTCACTAATTGTTGGCATAGGCAGTCCTTCCCAGCTTGTCTGGAGTTGATTGTCATCCGAAATTGCAAGCATCGTCGGATACTGAACGATATCGTATACTCGGCAGAAGTCAGCACCATCCGGAGAGTCCGGACTAATTACATCAATGGTCCGCCCTGTTTGGCGCTCAAAATCGCGCAGGAATGTCTCCACGGTCGTCGCCACTTCACTATCTTCTCGGTAGACGACCACGACTCTCACTACGAAGCACCTCCGGATGAACGTGACGCAAGAATTTTTACGAAGTCATCGAGCGTCTTAAAGTCATGAAAGACACTGGCAAATCGTACATATGCCACTTGATTTCGCCCTGCAAGCTCGTCGAGAACAATTTCTCCAATCTGCTTCGAAAAGATTTCATTATCGCCACGATCGTAGATCGCTTCTTCGACGTTATCAACAATCTCTTCAACTTCAAGCTCCGATGAGAAAAATTTTCCGACAGATTGCTTAATGGCACCCGCTAATTTATCCCGATCGAATAGCTCACGGTCACCATTTTTCTTAATAACCGCCAGATTTGGCTTTTCTATACGCTCATAGGTAGTAAATCGTGTTCCATCAGGTGTTTCGCGACGACGGCGAATTGTCTTACCGTCACCTACCTCGCGGGACTCTAGTACCCGACTGTCTCCAATATTTAGCTGCTTTGCCATTGATGGCTCTACTCTTTCGACTTCTTCTTACGGCGGCGCAAAAATGCTGGAGTGTCATCGTCGTCATCTACGGTTGGTTCTGGTTCTTTCCAGATATCTGTGACTGGCGTGTCGTCTGACGCAAACTGCTCTGCAGCCGCTGCCTGATCGAGATCCATATTCACGCTGGCAATCTCTTCATCCTTTACTTCACTTGGTGACACTGCACCCATTGTCGGATGTTCGAGGGTCGCCGCCTGCTCTTCGAAGAATTGGCTATCAAAACCAGTTGCAATAACAGTAATCACAAGTTCGTCTTCCATCTCAGGCTTCAGTGTGGCACCGAAGATAATATTAGCGTCTGGCGATACTGCAGATGTGATAATTTCAGCCGCTTCCTGAATCTCACTCATACTCATGTCATAGCCACCAGTAACGTTGAAGAGGACACCCTTAGCACCATCGATTGAAACTTCGATTAGTGGGCTCTCAATTGCCTGCTGTGCAGCTTGCGCAGCACGCTCTTCCCCGCTAGCTCGCCCGATACCCATGAGCGCTGAACCAGCATTACTCATAATCGCTTTTACGTCTGCAAAGTCGAGATTAATGAGGCCGTGCTCGGTAATAAGCTCTGAAATACCCTGCACGCCCTGACGCAGTACGTCGTCTGCGATCTTAAATGTCTCAAGTAGCGGCGTGCGACGGTCAATTGTCTGGAGTAGGCGATCATTTGGGATGGTAATCAATGTGTCTACCTGACGACCAAGCTGCGCAACTGCCCATTCTGCATTCTGACGACGCTTTTCGCCTTCAAAGCTAAATGGCTTAGTGGCCACGCCGACGACAAGAATGCCAAGTTCGCGAGCAATCTCTGCTACGACATGACCCGCACCCGATCCAGTACCACCACCTGCGCCGATGGTAACGAATACCATGTCAGCACCTTCAAGGGCATTCCTAATATCCTCACGGCTTTCATTTGCTGCTTCTTCACCCTTTGCTGGATCTGCTCCGGCACCGAGACCTCCGGTTGCATCTCTACCAAGATGAATCTTTACGTCTGCTTTTGAGTTATGGAGTGCCTGTGCATCGGTGTTCATCGCAATAAATTGCACACCATGCAGACCGGCATCTTTCATTCGGTTGACAGCTGAGCCACCAGCGCCACCTACACCAACTACTTTGATGCTGGCAAACGTCTGGATTTCGCTAGGTTTTACTTCAGGCATTGCGCGACATTTCCCCCAAAAATTATCTTCGTAAAAGTTTTACTCATTCTATTGTACCACTCCTGAATACAAAAAATAAATGACAGACTTTATATCTTAAATCGGCCAAGAAATCGACCCATTAGACCACTGGCTTTTTGCAAACCAGCTTTCGCCTGACCACTGGCATTTTTACCACTAAATCCACCTTTTGGCGAAGAAGTTTGTTCGCCCTCGGCATCGATAAGCATCAGCCCAATTGCAGCTGCAAACTCTGGTTTTTCGGCATCTTCCGACACCCCACCATAGCCTTCAGCCTTGCCAATACGCGCCGCAAGTCCGAGTTGTTTCTTGGCATATTCGGTAATTTGTTTAATATTTGCCGTACCACCCGTTAAGACAACGCCACTTGGTAATTGTCCTGCACGGCCAGCTTTTTTAAGTTCTTTGTGAATCGCTTCGAAGATCTCCTCTAGACGAGCTTCGACAATTTCATCAATCTCATTTGAACTGAATGTATGGATTTCCTCACCATGCTTGATACTCACTCCCTCAGAGTTTTCTCGTCCCATTGCAACAGCATTTGCGAGCTTCACCTTTTCTGCAATCTCAGGGTCAGTCTTAAGGCCAATCGCAAGATCGTTCGTGATATTGTTGCCACCGACCGGAATAACACCGACATACTGCAAGTCGCCTTCTTCAAACACAGCCACACTAGTCGTGGCGCCACCCATGTCGATAACTGCGACACCGTTTTCGAGCTGAGATTCATTCACTACAGCGCGCGCAGATGCCATAACACTCGGTACGATTGTATGTGCGTCAACTTTTGCCATTTCGGTCGCCTTTTGAAGATTATTTAGATGAGGCGCTAGGACTGATACCACATTTGCATTGATCTCAAGACGTGTCCCGCTCATACCAAGCGGCTCCTTGATATTATCCTGCCCATCCAAGCGATAACTGTGTGGCACAACCTCAATAATTTCACGATTTGGCGGTACCTTACCGACAGTCGCCACCTCTTCAAGTCGGTGAAGATCATCACGAGTGATCTCATGATCGGCAGCACCGACGGCAATCATACCATCTGCCTTTGTACTTAATACGTGCTGCCCGTTAATACTCACTGTTGCGCTATCGACCTGATAGCCGCTCATGCGCTCCGCCTCGCCAAGCGCATCATCGATTGCGTGAGCTGGGCCGGTAAGGTTTACCACTACACCTTTGCGCATACCAGAATTCTTTACTTTCCCTACCCCTACAATTGTCGGGCTACCCGTGGTCGTGTCAATATGTCCAACTACACAACGAATCGTTGTCGTACCAATATCGAGCCCTACTGCATATCGAGAATTTTCCTGCATGCACTTAAGTATAACGCTTGTGAAAAAAAATGCCTAGTTTTACGACGATTATATAGAGGTGAGAATTTCCGCACCATCTTCCGTGACGAGGACAGTGTGCTCAAAATGAGCGCTCATACTGCCGTCACGAGTCGAAATAGTCCACCCATCTGGATGATGCGGATTGATCTTTTCGCTACCAAGTGTCGCCATTGGCTCGATCGCAATCGTATCACCGGTATGAAGTACCTCCCCGGCTCCCCTCATGCCGTAGTTCGGTACTTCTGGCGGCATATGCATTTCTTGCCCGACGCCATGACCAACTAATTCACGGATAATTCCTAAGTTTGCATCCTTCAGCACCTTTTCAACGGCTGCCGAAATATCCCCAATCCTCGTACCGTCACCTTTGATCGCACCGATACCTGCATACAGACTTCTTTCCGTTGCATTCAGCAAATGCTTCACTGCGCCGTCTCCCTTGTGATTGTACTCTTCGCCAACTACCATCGTAAATGCAGCGTCCGTCTTCATATTTTTATACGTAATCACCAGATCAAAGCTCACGATATCACCTATTTCAAGCGGCTCGTCCGTCGGAACGCCATGAACAATTTCATCATTTTTCGAAATACAAATGACATTCGGAAAACCAACTTCCGCTGTCTTGTATGTCGCGATTGCTCCGCGTTTTGTAATCTCTTCAGCTACCCAAGCGTCGACTTCAAGTCCTGTCATGCCTGGACGCACATATCCTTTTACATCACGCAAAATACCACCAAGAATCTTACCGCCCTCACGCATTGCTTCAATTTGCGCCGGTGTTTTTGGCGGCTGACTCACGCTACAACTCTCCTACTACTTCGCTAAAGAGGCGGTCATGCACTTCACCAGCCGTTCCCGTACCATCGAGATGTACAATCTTGACACCGTCTTCGGCAAAGGTGCCGAGTACTGGGTACATCTTCTGGCGGTAAATAGTCATACGGCGTGCGATCGTTTCTGGAGTGTCTTCCATGCGAGCTCGTTTTTCAAGCCGCTTCATAATTTCAGTTTCCGGGACCTCAAGCACGACGACTTGTTCGATTTTTTCGCCGTTTTTTTCCATGTGATCAGCCAGCCATTCAGCCTGAGCTTTTGTGCGTGGAAATCCATCCACAATCACCTTAGGAAAGTCTTTTTCTTTTGCATCCTGGATCGCTTTTTCAAATACTTCGTAGGTCAGTTCATCACTAACAAGCTCGCCACTCTTAAGTACGTTGATCACTTCAGGATCGCTACTATCACGTAACATCTGCCCAGTCGAAAGCCATTTCCAGCCCATGCGTACCGCAAGCATCTGCCCTTGCATACTTTTTCCAGCACCAGTCGGACCAAAGAGTAAGATCATCTATTTCCCCTAATTTGTATCTAGTTTTTAATTCAGTTGTTCTTTGACGATTCTTGCAACTGCAGCACCATCAGCAGCACTTCCAGCTTTCGCTTTTACAGCACCAATTACCTGACCCATCATTTGCGGGCCGCTAGCGCCAAGCACCTCGATCGCCTCATCGACGAGTTTGCGAATATCATCATCGGAAAGCTGCTCAGGAAGATATTTCTCAAGCACGGCAATTTCCTTCTTCTCATCATCAGCGAGATCATTGCGACCGTTCTGCTCATAAAGCCCGATTGATTCGCGACGCTTTTTCACCTCACGAGCAATCACTTGTTCGATTTCAGTGTCAGAAAGACCTGTGTCACGTTGATTTTTTGCGACTTCTTCGTTTAAAATCGCAGCCTTAAGGTTGCGGATAACATCCGCCTCAAAACGATTGCCGCCCAAGAGAGCGGCTTTCATATCGTCTTGCAGTTGCTCTTTAAGAGCCACTGTTTAGCGTACTCCCAGGCGCATCTTAGCCATTTTGTCGGCCTTGCGCTCGCGGCGGATAATCGCCTTTGAGCGGCGCTCAGTTTTGCTAATCGGCTTCTGGAAACGCATGCTTGCCTTTGCCGTTGAAAGTACACCACTCTGGAGCACCTTACGGTTAAAGCGGCGGATTACGTTCTCATTCGCCTCTCGTTCGTCTTTACGTGTAACTTGTACCATATCGCTTGCTATTGTAACAGAGAATAATCAGATGTGCAATATAATCTCTAGCGACTCTACGCTGGCAATCCAAAAACTATAAAATAAAGTACAAGCGGCGCAGCAAAGCATCCTATCCCAATCAAAACAACCAAACTCGTGGTTATTCTTTTCCTAAGCAATCTCACGCCCAAAATTGGCGCCACAATCATGCCAGCAAGTACCGCAAGCATACCGACACTCGCAACACTCTCCTGTAAGGCATTGTTTGAATAGGACCCTCCTATACCATCAAGTAAGCTCGCCCCGAGACCAAACTTCGCCCCAAACAAGAGCACAGGGCCAAGAAGAATACTGACGATCAACCCAACAAGACTTGCATTTACTCGCATAGCAACACTATACCATGTCGCTTATGACATGCAGCAGTCGACCTTCTACGCTCCGTCGCCCCATCCACTCGTTTATATCCGGCTGGTACCATACCGAGATTTGCGTCCCAATTTCTACAAAGAAATGTTCCGGTGCGTTAAATGCAAGAAATTGCATCGCCTTTCCGGAAATATTTTTTGCTTCAATCTTCACATGCTGCCCGTCCGCTCCCATGCGGCGCACATGCAGCACCGTCAGACGCTCACTATGCAGAATCGGCTGCGGATTACCACTGCCAAACGGCTCAAGCGCCGCGATCTTTGCTACCAGCTCTTCGCCAACGTCATCGATATCCGCCAGGACATCTTCTAGGGGCAATAATTTCTTTTCCTCTTCTGCATGGGTTAATTTTTGTTGTTTATAAAAATTATTCACACGCTCTCTGAAAGCCTGAATATTGCCTGTAGGCAACGTTACTCCGGCAGCCAGCTTATGGCCACCGCCTTTTGTGATGATATCGTCCGCACTTCGAATCGCGTCAGCCGCCGAGAAGTCTCCATAGCTACGCGCCGAGCCTTTAGCCTCATCGCCCATCTCCTCGAGCACAAATGTCGGCTTTCGAAACTTCTCAAGCAACTTGGCCGCTACAATCCCCACGATGCCATGATTCCATCCTGACGCACTCACTACCAGGACCGGATCGGCATCGTACATTTCTGCCTGCACGAGTGCTTCTTTATAAATCTTATCTTGGTCAGCCCGCCTGGCCATATTCAGCGCATCGAGCTCTTGTGCTTTTTCAAGTGCAAACATACTATCGGTAGCCGTCAGCATATCGAGTGCAATTTGCGCTGTCTCAAGTCGCCCTGCTGCATTCATGCGTGGCCCTAGACCAAAACCAAGACTTCGTGCGTTTACTTTTTCAGGCTCTACTTTAGACACCAACATCAGCGCCTTTAGTCCCGGCCGGCGAGTTTTTGCGAGAACTTTCAGCCCCCAAAACACATTGGCCCGGTTCTCATCTACCAGTGTCACTACGTCACACACAGTTCCCAGAGCCACGAGATCGAGTAGCCACTTCTCCTGTCCGGACACCAAGCCATCGAGTCGTGTCTGCAATGCCTGCACAAGCTTGAACGCCACCCCGCAACCAGCAAGATCAAGAAATGGATACAGTTTCTTCTTCGATGAAGGCTTTAGCTGCAGACTCTCATAATCATCCGGGTTATCTTGCAATAGTCGCTTCGGGTTGATCACCCCGACGGCTGGTGGCTGAACCTTCTGCACATTGTGATGATCAGTCACGATCACATCGACGCCGAGCTCATTTGCCCGCTCAATTTCCTTCGTACTCAAGCTACCGCAGTCAACGGTAATAATAAGATTTGCGCCGTCCTTTGCAATCCGCTCCACTGCATCGACCGTCAGCCCATACCCCTCTACGAATCGATTCGGAATAAATGCATCAATATGCTCAAACCCAAAACTGTTGAATGCATCAAGCAAAATCGTTGTCGCAGTTAAGCCATCGATATCGTAGTCACCATAGACAGTAATCTTTTCCTGCTTTTCATGCGCCTCAACCAGCCGCTCAACCGCCTTCTCCATGTCGGGCAACAAAAAAGGATCGTGCTTCGCATCATAGCTGGGGTTTAAAAACGCCTCTCGCTTTTCCAGCGAGTCCAATCCTCGCTTTTTCAAAATCTCAGAAAAAATATCCACCTACTTATTGTAGCCCAAATTCAAAATCCGCAATTTTATTTTGCGCTATAAGGTGAAGTCGCTACAGCGGCGAAACGTCTGTCGTGCGCTTCGAGCGAGCGCTCTGATGCTGCTGACTTTTAATCACAATACTTTGGAGTTCTTTAAAGATTGGAAACTGTTTGTTCGTTGAATAAATTTTCGTATTTCCCTGCTTCTCGCTCGAGAGAAAACCAACCTTTTCGAGTTTTTTTAGTTCACGCTGAATGTTGCCTGGGTCTTCTTTTATCAGCTTCGCGAGGCCGCGCACATGCGTATGAAAGTCTGGATATTTGGCATAGACAACGACAATTTTCCGCCGCACCCGTGAAGTAATAAAAACGTCTAGCATCACTCTCCCTTACCTTTTTGCCGTTAGACTTTGTCGTGTTTCGTTCTATTTATCGTAGCACAATCTTACAACGTTTCTCAAGTGCGAAATAAAACTAACTTGGCACACATAAAAGAAATCGTGGTATTTATTTCCAATTCAGAATAATCTGATTGATCTTTGCAATGGTCTCTTCGTGAGTAGGAATCGTATTGTCATCGTAATAATGATCTACTCCCATAAAATTCTCTTTTACATCAAGAATGTGCAATTCATCAGCCACCATATGAAGTTTGTCGACTGCAGGTATAGTCGCGACTGGTGTTGCAATTACAACTTTTTCTACACGAATCGGTTTTAAAAAGTCCATTGCTACATCGATTGCAGCGCCGCTATCAACGCCATCAGCCACCAAGATCACCGTATGGTCCCGCAGCATTTCATTCGAGATAATACCGCCGTCACCGAGCAAGCGATTGATTTTCTGAAATTTCTCACGCTTTTGCTCATCCAGATAGCCGTGAAATTCTGCCGTATATCCTTCTATTTCTCCCGTCGAAAAGTCACTGTTGTACGTAAAGTCACCATTTTGAGATACACCACCAAAGCTAACACTCTCACCAGGCACTTCGATATCCTCGATCAGCAACATCGTTAAAATACAGTGCAGACGCTCGGCAATCTGCTCTCCAACCAGCACAGCACCATCACTGAGCGCCACCACTGCACAATTATCATAACGATACTTCTCAATCAGCTGCTCGGCTAATAACTGCCCTGCCTGTGTCCTATTCTCAAAATACATACCTTTAGTGTACCAGGTATAATGAGTTCATGTACTACTATGAGGTGGCTCCAAACCAGATTGTTCGCTCGGGGTCGAGTACATTTACCTATGCCTCAGAAGAGCAGCTTCCCATAGGAGCTATTGTCCAAATTGAAGTTGGTAAAAAATCACTTATTGGCGTCGTAATGAGGAGTGTCACACGCCCGCAATACGAAACGAAGTCGATTGCACGCATCGTCGAAGACACTCCCTTACCCGCACATCTTGTACAAATTTCTACTTGGATGAGTAAATACTACGCAACACCCTTAGCTACCGTTTTGCAAACAATTCTTCCCCGTGGGCTCACGAAGAACCGCCGCATTGCTACAAAATCTACCCCTGTTCATGAACGTAAACGAACAAATATTGTATTCACAGAGGATCAAGTAAACGCTGTAAAAAAAATTGAGGAAATGTCCCCAGGTAGTGCCGTCCTGCATGGCGTTACCGGCTCAGGAAAGACAGCGGTGTATATAGAGCTAGCACGCCGAGTAATTGAACGTGGTGAATCAGTGATCATACTCGTACCCGAAATCGCCCTTACTTCTCAACTTGTTGCTGAATTTTCACATCATTTTAACGACATCATCCTTACCCACTCTCGCCAGACTGAAGCACAGCGCCATAAAGCATGGCTTGAAGCACTTCACAGTAAAACACCTCGCATTGTAATCGGGCCACGCTCAGCACTCTTTATGCCCTTGTCTCATCTTGGCTTAGTGGTAATAGATGAGTGTCATGAGCCAAGCTTCCAGCAGGAACAATCGCCCCGCTATTCCAGCTTGCGTGTCGCCAGCAAACTAGCAGAATTTACATCGCGGAAAGCTCTCTTCGGTAGCGCCACACCTCTTGTTGCTGACTACTACTTAGCAAAGTCGCTCGGCCGACCAATTATCGAGATGAATACTTCAGCCAGAAAGGATACCGTCTCACCAACCATCCAACTGGTGGACATGACAAAGCGCGCCAATTTTAAAAAGCATCGATTTTTCTCAGATACACTTCTCAGCGACATTGCGCAGAATCTCGAAACCAATAAGCAAACTCTGCTCTTTCACAACCGACGCGGCAGTGCCAGCTCGACTCTTTGCGAAAATTGCGGATGGCAAGCCGGCTGCCCACGCTGCTACGTTCCGCTCAGCCTCCATGCTGACAAACACGAATTACGCTGCCATGTCTGTGGCTATAAAGACCAGGTACCAACGAGCTGTCCTGTCTGCCATCATACCGACATTATTCATAAAGGTATCGGCACAAAGCTCATTGAATCCGAGATCCGAAAACTATTTCCAGATGCCCGCATTGCTCGTTACGATGGAGATACAGCAAAAGAAGATACCCTCGACACAAACTACGACAAAGTCTACAGCGGCGATATTGATATTATCATCGGCACCCAAGTCATCGCAAAAGGACTGGATCTTCCGCATCTTCGTACTGTCGGTGTTATCCAAGCCGACGCTGGCCTCAGCCTGCCAGATTACAGTTCTCCAGAACGAACATTTCAGTTACTCAGTCAGGTTGTTGGCCGTGTTGGCCGTTCACATCATGAAACAACGGTTATTATTCAAAGCTACCAACCGTCAAATCCAGCAGTCGTCGATGGTATGAAACGAGATTATCAGGCATTTTATGAGCGTACGATCACCCTCAGAAGACACAGTAATTTTCCGCCCTTTTGCTATCTTTTAAAACTCACCTGTGTCTACAAAACCGAAGCGAGCGCAATCAATAATGCTCGCAAATTAGCAAGCGAACTGCAAGCACTTCGCCTTGATATAGAAATACTTGGCCCTACACCGGCATTTTACGAGCGCACTGCCGATACATTTCGCTGGCAGCTCGTAGTGAAAAGCAGCACGCGTGCTAGCCTCCTTACTACGCTTACTCACCTGCCACCAAAGAACTGGCAGTTTGAGCTTGATCCGTTGTCGCTTCTCTAATGTCAATCTGTTACAATGATTCTAATGAAAAAAGAAGATATTATCGTTTTGCCAAACCCTCATTTACGGCAAAAATCAGCAAGGGTACATGTAATCACTGACGACACCCTTGCGTTGGCTAAAGACATGACCGATGCGGCTCTCGATTGGGAGGCGTCACGCCCTCACGAGATTAGCGCTGCGCTTGCGGCCGTCCAGATTGACCGACTAGAACGCGTCATTATCGTCCGAAGCGACTTCGAGAATAAGGAAGATCGAGAGTTTACAACCCTCATTAATCCAGAAATTACAAAAGTAGAGGGAGACCAGTTTGCCGACTACGAGGGGTGCCTATCCGTTGCGAATGTCTACGGAAAAGTACCGCGATGGTCAAAGATTCGCGTCAAAGCACTCGATATTGAAGGAAACGAGATTCGTCTCAAAGCCACCGGCTTCCTTGCCCGCGTTCTCCAGCACGAAATCGACCACACAAAAGGCCTTTGCTTTATTGATCACATTAAAGATAAAACTGATGCCTTTTATAAGCTCGATGAAAAAGGCGAATTGCAGCCGCTCGACTACGATAAGTACATCAGAAACAATCATGATCTCTGGCAAGACTAAATACCCTCTTATCTTTTTTGGTACCGAAGACTTCAGCCTCGTTGCACTGCGTGGTCTCGTAGAAGATGGATATGATATCCATGCCGTTGTCACCAAACCTGACACCGCGCGCGGACGCGGACACAAGCTCGCCAAGCCAAGCGTCAAAATATATGCCGAATCAAAGAATATCCCTGTATGGCAGCCAGAAAAACTTTCTGAAATTGCAGATAACATTCAGGCTATCGGCAAGGTAGCCGGGGTTCTCGTTAGTTACGGCAAGATTATCCCGCAACGTATCATCGATCTTTTTACGCCCGGAATCATCAACCTTCATCCATCGCTTCTTCCAAAGTACCGCGGCCCATCACCGATTGAGTCGGCAATTATGGCTGGCGACCACGAAACTGGCATCTCCATTATGCAACTCTCTGCCAAAATGGATGCCGGTCCAATTTATGAACAGGAAACCGTAAAGTTAACAGGACACGAGACCAAGCCTGAATTGTATGACAAGCTGGGTCATCTTGGTGCCGCAAAGTTACTTGCCATACTTCCCTATATTCTTGACGGCACTGCTATGCCGCTCGCCCAAGACGACTCGGCCGCAACGTACTGCAGTCTTCTTACAAAGGAGGACGGCGTCTTGCATCCAGACACCATAACTACCGAAGAGGCGTACGCCAGAGTCCGCGCGCTCCTCGGCTTTCCAAAAACCCGCCTTTCACTGCTTGGCGAACAACGCATCATTACCCTTGCTCATATATCTAACGAAAAGAAAACACCACTTGATGTGATGTTTTCTGATGGAAAGTTTCTTTCGATCGATGAACTCGTCGCGCCAAGCGGCAAAACCATCTCAGCTACAAGTTTTCTCAACGGTTATAAGAAGTAGTTAAGCTGCCGCTGGCGGCTGCTGTCCCTGGTCTGCAGGTGGCTGCGTCTGCATACCACCGAGAATTGCCTCGCGATTTGCCATAATCTCTTGCTTCAGTTCATTCAGTACTGCCGCCACAACATCTCGGTAATCTGGACGATTCACTTCGAGCCATTTCGTAGCAGTAAATTCAGCAACCAGTCGCGGGTCATCCGCTGGCAAGTTTGTCGCTTGCTGCAATTTCAAAAATGCTTCGTCCTGCACATAATTCGGTGCATATTGACTAAGCCAGTCCATAATTTTGTCTTGCTTACGATCAATAATCTGCTCAAATTCTTCGAGCTGCGCATCAGTCAAACCATCGCTCAAACGCGTTCCCACACGAAGCTCTAACTCGCTGTAAATATGTTGCAAAAACGGCTGCTTTTGTTCCTCTGGAAGGTTGTCTAAGCCAATATCTTTCAAGAACTGATCGTCTAGTCGAAACATTTACATTTCCCCTTATTTTAGGCTATATCTATTGTATCATGACGCCAAGGTATAGCCATCGCGCTTTGATGCAGCCGCGATTACCTTCAAGGCAGAGGTTGGCAACTTACCCGTATGTGAAATACGCCATTCACTGTGAGCATTATCCCAGTATGCCAAGCCCTGCTCATGCAATTTCGGACCGGCATCTTTCAACACATCAGCCCAATGATCCTGCGGAATGTTCAGCTCCTGGAATGTCTGATACCAACCTTCGCCTGGTGTTACCATATGAGCACTCGGTGCGAAGTCCGCCCATGAAATACTTGGCTTATGCGTAGGAGTGTGGCCACCACCATGGTCTATACCAGTATTACCAGTAGGAGGTGGTGGGGGTAAATGTCCATTGTCTTCTACATTCCAAAAATTATCCCACTTCTCATGAAGCCAATGCGTAACCGTCAAATTTTTGCCTGATAGATACTCCGCCCCTTCATGGATACCATACCCAATCAGTGCACCGGCACCCATCATAGCGGTACCATACATCGCAGACTTGCGACGCTTTTCTTGCTCTTTCTTAGTGTCATCTTCAAATGCTTTATTCGCACCAGTCAGGGCTTGAATATTCTCCATACGATTTGCATCATCAGTAAAGTTCAGTGCAGCACCCGTATTGAGGACATCTGCATCAAAGTCAATTGCCGAGGACTTCCCACCCTCACTAAAGATAGATGCCATACCACGAGTCTTATTATCCTTAAGTGCAAAGTTGCGTGCAAAACGTGAAGCCATAACAGCACCACCAGCTACCACGCCAGCGCCCACTGCGCCCGCTACAAATGCGCCGCTCACACCAGCGAGCGCGCCGATACCGACACCTTTGGCAATACGCGTCGCAACGTTACCTTTGTTCATCCACTTGATAAACTTTCCGAGAGGCTTGTCTTCCAGTTCAGCAATCGTTTCTTGGCGCAGCTTTTCCTGCTCGTCAAATAGAACCGTCATCGCAATCAAATTCTTCTCTTCGTCAGAAGCATCTTCATGTAATGCCAAGTGGCGACGACCAAGCTCTTGTACAAGCGCATGATACTCATCTCGTAGCGCATCACGCTTTGCGTTCTTTTTCAGGCTAAAGAATGTATCCTGACGCTTTGCCGTCATTTCGGCCATCTGTTCACGAAGATCATTTAACTGGTCTTCCAGTTCATCGATCGCCGCTACTTTTTCAGCATCGAGCTCTACAGAAGGAGTATCTTCCGTGTCCTGGTCTCCACCATCTGCCAATCGTTGTTCGATACGCTCTTCGAAACGATCACTTTGACTCATGTGATCATCTGGGTCTGTACCGCGGCTTGCCGGTGAATTGCCCCACTCATCTTCTGTGAAGTTATCAATCGAAGCTTCACGGAAAAGTGCACGAATCTCACCATAGTTAGCAGAATCAGCCGCAAGACCATTCTGCTCGAGAAATTCATCAAGTGTACTATCAATTGAAGCACTAAAATCATCTGCAGAGCTGTGATTTAAAAAGTCAGCTGCTCGCAGATCACTTAGTGTATGATGTTGCCTACCTCGCCATTCGTTGAGTTTATCAATAGAAAGCAATGCCCTCTCTTCTGTACTGAGTTCGGGGGCAATCGATGGTGCTTGGTTTGGATTATGAGTCATAATAGTTATTATCTCTTGCTTAAACACTAGCACAATTCTTGTTTATTGTCAATAATAACTGCCATCTTATTGACATTTTTTCATGTTTATGATAATATACAGAACGTATCAAGCCATGTGAGGTGTGATACGAACATTTACAGCGTTGCGCTTGAGCTTTCAACTACTGAAAACGCTCGCGTAACACTTACCCATCAGCACAAGCACGTATGTCACATGATTTTGACATTGTGGACTTCTGTATGTAGGCATACCTATAGAAGCCCACAATGTCACCTCGCGAGAGACATTGTGTGGGAACACAACTGAATAATAATTACATATCTCAATTGCCAGTACCACACACCCTGTCTCGAAGGAGAAAACCATGTCCCACTACAGCCGCCGCGTTGCTGCCGGCCACGTCAACCCCGCCGCGGGCACCGACCACGTCGTCGACAAGAAGATCGACAACGTGCTGGAGCGCATCAACGTCGCACTCCAGGAGAAGTTCGGCACCGGCACCGCCAAGGCCATGCTGGCCGACCTCGAGCAGTTCGAGGCCAACCTGGACACGATGAGCGACAGCAGCCAGCTGCTCGCCGTCAACTCCACGGGCCAGCCGGCTGCCCAGCTCGGCTCGGGCGCCCCCAGCGGCAACCCGACGCCGAACGACCTCCAGGAGGCGCTCAACGTCATCCTGGCCGCACCGGGAGCGACCGACGGGCAGAAGGCCGCCATGACGCGGATCTTCTTCCCCGGCCCCGACCACATCAAGGTCGAGGCCGACGGCACGCCGTCCGAGCTCGTCTCGACCCGCAAGGAGCGCGACGACGCCAAGACCGCCAAGAAGAAGGCCGAGGATGACCTGACGGACGTCGAGGACGAGCTGACCAAGGAGAGGGACCCCAACCACAACGGCTCCCTCGCCAAGCAGCTCAAGGACGCCAAGGCGGCCAACGCCACCCCGGCGGACATGCTGCCCAAGGCCGACGTCAAGGCGTCGTTCGAGGACATCAGGACGGACGTCGAGGCGCTCGCCAGCATGACCAAGATCAGGGGCAAGGATGCCCTGCTGGACAAGCTGGACCGAGACATCGACAGCGTCAGCTGATGGGAATCCCGCGTGGGGCAGATTGCCGGAACTCCGAGTTCCGCCTTCTGCCCCACCGGGCAACCCCTTGAAATGCAACGAAATGCACATAATTCATTTGTGTTCATCTCGTTGCACAGCCGTTCTCTTGAGAACCAAGTGTAGCAGCTCGTGCAAGGACCCTTTTATCACACCACCTACCCGGAAGGAGGGATGTCATGAGCATCCCCCAGAAGTACCTGACCAACCTGCTCATCATGATCGTGCTGACCATCGTGGTCTGCCTCACCTTCTTCGGGTGGGACAGGTTCACCAACGCCCTGGGCGGTGCCAAGTCGTTCGGCGCGCTCGTCGCCCTCCTGGCGATGGGCATCGTCGTCCTCGGTGGCGCTGCCTACCTCCAGGGGCGCAACTACGGTGGCTGGACCGTCGAGCGCGTGACCCATCTCGGTGTCGTCGCGATCGTGGCGATGATCCTCGGGGCCATCGGCCTCAGCTGGATCAGCCTGCCGGACGGTGCCGCCTGGAAGGTCGCCGGCGTGCTCGTCGCGCACATGGCGGCCGCTGGTCTCACTACCTTCTTGGGCGAGGTGGACTAGCAACAGGGTCCATCCGTAGGAGCGGGGTGAGAAAGACATACGTAATCCAATGTATAGTCTAACTCCCCCGCCCTGCGGCAAATCCAAGAAGTATCAACACCCAAACAGGGGTGTTTTTGTTTTCCTTCTAATTTTATTTTATAGTTACCATTGACTTTTTATACTACTTATGCTAATAATAGACATATAGTCCAATAAAAATCAAAAAGGAATGAAAACCATGACGGAACTACTCAGTAGACCAGAATCGCAACCAGAAAATACCCCTGATGCATCAATCTTACAAGAAATGTACGATACACCTGCACATGAACAAAACGAGACTAACGGCGATACTCGTGAAGTATCCCCTCTTGGCTCAGGGCTTGTACGTGCAGCAAACCGTATGAATGCAATACTCGAGCAGCGCGCTATTAATAAAGCACATGGCGAAGCACTAAAAGAGTATCGTGATCGTGACTATGATGGCTACATAGGCCATCTCGCAAATGTTGCCGACTCACCTGAAGCTACCCCACTCGCAAAAGCCTCTGCAGAAATGGCCGTTGAGCGAGAGTGGCGCAGGGAAGATCGCGAGAAGATGGTCAACGAAATGACAGTCAAGGTCAAAGGCTTTGGTCGTTCAGCCCTATCACGCCTTAAGAGTGCCGGTCTTGTTACGCTAGGACTTAGCATCATGGGCGCAGAAGCAACAGGACGCGGCGCTAAGAAGACCGTGGAAGCAGGAAGTGCCACAGTAGATAGCGCTCGTGAAACCATAGCAGACTATCGCAACTCGCGACGCCAAGCAGCCGAGCGTAAAGCCGAAGCAGCCGCAACCGCAAAATATGAGCGTCACGCCGCCAAGGTGCAGAAGAAGAACGAGAAGGCTCAAGTAAAACAAGAGCGTGTAGATGCCCGCCTAGAAGCAGCCCGTCAACGTAAAGAGGCAGCTCAAGCCCGCAAAGCAGAACGCCATGCAAAATGGTCTAGTCGTCGCGAAGCCTTTAGGCAATATGGTAGCGATGTAAAAGCAGGCATTATCGAAACAAAGGATGCCGCCGTTAAAGGCGCTAAATTTGCCGGAAATACCATTAAGACTAATGCAGAGTTTGCAGGTGCAGCCGCTCGCGAGCTAACCCGTGAGCAAAAAGCCAAGCTTGGTCATCTAGCTACTAAAGCACGTGCTGCCGGTCAAGGTGCCGTCGAAGGCTGGAAAAGCGTATAATAGCTACTGACAACTAGTAATATAAACAAGAAAGAACCTCACCATGAATGACCAACCACTAATTACCAAAGAGCTCCTTGATGAATTCGGCATCGAGCTCGGCGAACAAGATATTGATTCACTTCTCACTCATCTCAATACTACTCTTGAAGAACGCGTCGGTGCTGAAATCACTGAATCGCTCAACGACGATAAGCTAAAAGAGCTTATCGACTTACAGGAAGCTGCCAGCGATGAAGAAGTTGGCGCCTGGATTGAGCAAAATGTACCGGAACTTCAGCAGATTACTCAGGACGAGATAGACATCTTACTTGGTGAACTAGCTGAAAATACCGACGGGATTAATAAGACTGCCTAGCTTATATTCAGTAAAAAACTCCGCCATTATGGCGGAGTTTTTCTTTTATGCAAGCGTTCGCTTGACCATTTCACGAGTGAAGAACTCGAGTTTGTCTCCTTCTTCGAGTTGCAGCTTCTTTTCTGTCTTTAGGCTTAGACCACACATTTCACCCTCAAAGACTTCTTTCGCTTCAACCTGCTGGCGCTGCACCTTAGAGACTTCCACTTCTGCAAGCTGCTCCTCGCCACGCTTCACGCGTGCTAGAAGACCCGGCGCCACTTTGCCACCGGTGACTTCACCACCGGCAATTACCTCGTCTTTTAGAGTACGGAAGATACCTTTGATTGTCAGCGTACCAATTTCTGTCTCAACCACCTCTGGGGCAATCAAGGCTTCCATTGACTTCTTGGCGTCATCGAGCAGCTCATAGATTACTTTATAAATACGGATTTCTACTTTATCCCGCGACGCTTGGCGCTTAACACTTGGCGGCAATTCAATATTAAAGCCATAAATCACTGTACCGTCGCTCGCTGCAAGATGTACGTCATTTTCCGAAATATTTCCTACGCCACTACCAACAATATGGAGATTAACTCTACCCTCTGTATCGATCAATTTGAGGCTATCAATAACCGAAGTAAGTGAACCCTGTACATCGGCTTTTACAATTACGTTAAAGTCCTCAGCCTCGTGCTTTTGACTCATCAACTTCAGCAGATCAGAGCCAGTGACATTCGTCTCTGCGAGCGCTTTTTCTCGCTCTAGTTTTGACTTGGCAGCTTCCTGGCGTGCCACTTTCTCATTCTTGACCACTAGGAAAGTATCGCCAAATTGCGGAATCTCTTTGAATCCAGTCACCGTCACCGGTGTCGATGGACCGGCTTCTTTGAGAGTGTCACCCTTGAAGTCAAGCATCGTACGGATCTTGCCATACGCAGTACCGGCTACAATGAACTGTCCTTGTTTCAGTAGGCCCTGTTCAACAAGCAGACCCACCACTGAGCCGCGGCCCGTCTCCATGTGCGCCTCGATCACAAGACCTTCGGCGGCAACATCGGTGTCCGCCTTTAGCTCTTCGAGGTCTGCGATCAGGAGGACACTCTCGAGCAGTTTGTCGATTCCCTGGCCAGTCTTAGCGCTGACTTCCACCATGATCGTATCACCGCCCCACTCTTCGGGATTCAACTTGTGCTCGGTTGCGAGCTGCGTCTTCACTAACTGCGAGTTAGCTGTCTCTTTGTCGATTTTGTTAATTGCAACGACGATTTTTGCATTTGCTTCATTAGCAAAGCGAATTGCCTCAATAGTCTGCGGCTTGACGCCATCATCAGCCGCCACAACAATGATCACAACATCAGTAAGGGTTGCACCGTGCTGGCGCAGAGCAGCAAAAGCTTCGTGGCCTGGTGTATCAAGCAAGGTCATCGTGCGACCATTGCGTTCTGCTTGGTATGCCGAGATGTGCTGCGTAATACCGCCAGCCTCACCTTCGACGACCTTCTGGCCTAGAATTGCATCAAGCAAACTGGTTTTACCGTGGTCGACATGTCCCATAACAGCTACGATTGGTGGGCGCTCTGATGCATGCTCACTGAGTTGGTGAACGCGTTTCTCTGGACCATTCGAAGCTTCTTTCTTTTGAAGCTCGACATCGAGCCCAAGCTCTTCGACAATAATCGATGCTGTCTCAAAATCAATTCGCTGATTGATTGTCGCAACGATACCATTCTTAAATAGCTCGCCGACAAGTGTTGTCACCGGCAAATTAAGTGTTTCAGCGAGCTCACCAACTGTGATCGAACCGGCAATACTAACGATTTTTTCAGCCATAAGAAGGCTCCTTTCTTGCCGGTATAATCAATCGGCGAGGGTTACTTACATACTACTTAGTCTTCTTTGAGTCGAGGCTCAGTGAAATCTTACGATTTTCTTTGTCGATATCAAGAACAACAAATTCTTTACGCTCATTGAGAGTGAAGACTTTTTCTGGATCAACGTCGCTGCCACCACCAAGCTCAGAAATGTGTACCAATGCTTCAACTGCTGGGCTGATCTGCACAAAGGCACCAAACGGCGTAATACGAGTGATCGTACCTTCTACTTTATCGCCCTTCGCAAACTTCTCTACTTCATCAAGCCATGGATCCTGCGTCAACTGCTTCATACTAAGGCTGAGGCGATCTTTGTCGATTGAAATGATTTTTGCTTCGATTGTCTGACCAACTTTTACGTAGTCGCTTGGGTTATTGACACGCTCCCAAGAGATTTCAGAGATGTGAACAAGACCTTCAATACCTTCGACGTTTACAAAGACACCGAAGTCGACAACACCAGTCACTACTCCCTTAACCGTGTCGCCAATCTTAAGCTTCTCAAATCGCTCAGCAAGACCGTCCTTAATCGCTTCTTTTTCAGAGAAAATAAGCTTATTGCTCTTGCGATCAGCGTCGAGAATACGCACTTTCAATGTTTGGTTTGTCAGGGCGTTGAGGCGCTGCAAGATTTCATCTTTGTCGCTCGAACCAACACGAGGGTAGTGTTCTGCAGATAGCTGTGATACAGGCAAGAAACCGCGAACACCTTCAAACTCAACCAAGAGACCACCACGGTTAGCATCGTATGGGGTAACTTCGATAATTTCGCCAGCTTCTGCTCGCGCTGTAACTTCTTCCCAGCCCTTTTCTTTGGCTGCTTTGCGCAGGCTCAAGAGACTATAGCCATTGTCTAGCTCGCTATCGACAACTGTCGCAGTAACTTCATCACCTTCTTTGAGCTGGCGAGAAAAGCCAACTTCTCGGCGTGGTACATACCCAACACCCAAAGGACCGAGGTCGATAAGTACTTCATGTTTTTTTACAGATAGAACGACGCCGTTAGCTGGCTCGCCAACAACAAGTTGTTTTACACCTGCGTCTGACGCAAGCAATTCGTCCATAGTTAGAGTGGCTTTAGTAGCCATTAGTATAACTCCTTTTCTTAGGTAATATTAATCCGGAGCACATACGCTGTAAGGATACCTCGCATGTATCTCATGAACTGCGGTTTATTATACTACACTCTAGTCACTAAGGAAAGCTTACGTGATCGAGCATAGCTTACCACTGCAAAGCCTAGCAGGCTGAGAATTGCAGCGTTCGCGAGCGCATCTGCAGGACCCGTAGCTGGAAGGGTTGGCGTCGATGTACTGGCTTTGCCTTCTGAAGAAGACCGCGCGGCATGTTGATTACTCGACGAGGAGGACGAATGACTCGTACTCGGCTGATTCGTATGCGACTTCTCCGACGAAGAAGTGCTTTTTGAGCCGCTCTTAGTTTCCGATTTCTTCGCGGCAGGCTGGCTTGTAGTCTTCGACGAATCATTCTTTGCAATTTGATCATTCGAGAATGGGCGATGTTTAAGAAAATAAATGCTGCCTAGTAATGCTAGCAACAGCAATACGCCAACAACGATAAAGCTCGTTACCCATCCACCCTGATGATTAACACGTTTGGTCATAATCGCCTCGCACCTCTTATAAACTTTTATATACTATACCAATTTATTTAATTAGACGCAATAAATGACTTATTGCATGTCCCTCTCAAGGAGGTGATCTTTAGAGAAGAAAAAAGGATACGAATTTCTTCTGGGAGGACAAGGTACTCCCTGATATACTAAGTGCATGATTATCGCCGTTGACACCGGAGGGACAAAGACGCTTGTCGCACGCTTTGCGGAAGACGGCACTGTTGAAGCATCGGAAAAGTTTCCAACACCTACCGACACAGAGAAGTATCTCACACTTCTTGCTGCGACTATTCACTCACTATCCGAAGGCAAGACCCCTCGGGTTATCTCTATCGCAATGCCAGGATGGATACAAGATGACATCATTATTAGTTGTGGCAATCTACCATGGCGCAACTTTGCCATAAAAGCCGAGCTGGCAAAGCACTTCAAAGGCACGGCAATCCTCGTCGAAAATGACGCCAACCTTGGCGGACTGGGAGAGGCATATGCACTCAAAAAACTTCCTCACCGCTGTCTGTATGTCACCGTAAGTACCGGTATCGGGGGTGGATTCATTGTTGATGGAGCTATCGATCCTGCCACACGAACAGGAGAAATCGGCGCCATGAGACTTGAATTTGATGGCAAAGTCGTCCAGTGGGAACATATGGCAAGCGGCAAAGCGCTCGCCAAAGAGTATCATTTGCTTGCTAGTGAATTAACAGATCATCGCCACTGGCGAGCTATCGCAAACCGCCTCAGTCGTGGCTTTCTGGCTTTCCTGCCGATCCTCCGACCAGATCTTGTGATTATCGGTGGCGGCGTGGGAGCGCACTATGACAATTTTGCAAAATACCTTACAGAAGATATTGAAAAACACCTCCCAGCCCACTATCAGTGCCCTATCGTAAAGGCTCAGCATCCTGAAGAAGCCGTCATTTATGGATGCTACCGCCATGCCATCGACCGTCATGGATAATCTAGCAGCTTTTATTGAGGCATTCCCAGAATTTACGTTTGTTGAGCATGACGAGTTCCGCTGGATGCCAAGTCAAAAAACCATCGAATACTCATTAGACGACCCGCATGCTTCGGAACGACTACTTCACGAAATAGCCCATGCCAAGCTAGGCCACACATCATACGGCAGAGACGTAGAGCTGATTACCCTCGAACGCGACGCCTGGCACTATGCAAAAACGGTATTAGCACCGATGTTTACTATGACAATCAGTGCCGACAGTATAGAAGATGATCTCGATACTTACCGCGACTGGCTACATGCCCGCAGTACCTGCCCCGCATGCCAGGCCACTGGCCTCCAGACCGGAGCAGCCACCTATACTTGCGTGGCCTGTCACACAAAATGGGATGTCAATACAGCCACCCATTGCGGACTGCGTCGATATATACAAAAAACACCTCGGTAACGAGGTGTTTTTCATGTAGAACTTCTACTTACGCTGCTTTTACAGTAGTCTTGCGACGGCGTGAAATACGACCACCCTTAGCACCAGCAATACGAGCTAGCTCTGGGTTGGCAGCAAAACCGCCAGTATGACCGCGTTCACCACCCTTCTTACCAATCTTGGCATAGAAGTTAGGGTCTTTTGCTTTATTCTTTGCAGCCGCTTTCAGGCCACCTGCTTTAGTACCTGCCATAGAGTTTTCCTCCGATATTAAAAGTTTTCCACGCGATTTTTCGCTTGGAAAACCCTCCTATTTCCTCGCACATATGTTGTGCTATGTTTTTATACTATCATACTGCTTGAGTTTTGTCAACGTTTACCATATACATTTTTATTATATAAAAAGTATTGCACTTATGCTGCTGGTGCTATATTATAGATGCAGTCCTTAAAAAGACTGGCACCTGTTTGAAACCAAATTAGTTTTGAACGAATAAACAAACGACCCGATCTGCGAGACGGGTCGTTTTTTCTTTACCTTTCACATCTACCTGTACATGGTAGTATTGATTCTACTTATTTATTGCGAGGTGGACTCCGTCCTAATTCGTATACACACCAAGGAGATATCCAAAGCGCCGTATACTATATCTTGAATTATACCTATTGCACTGCTACTGCTTGGTTCGCACCGCCAGCTCTTGAAACATTATGCGCAAGCTCTCCGGCAGTCCAATATAGCGTACCGTTGATTGGATCATTAACGTAGAAGCCGACCGGACTACTCGCCTTACCCCTTACGCCCACGACAAGCCGTACATGCATCGGGATGGGACCGCTCACTGTGCGACCGCCAGGTGTCTTCCAGCTCTTTTGTACCGCAGACTCATTCCAGATACCCCAGAGAACTACTGGATTACCAGCATATATCTGACTGGCCACAAACCCAGTACTTACACCGTACTGGACCGCAGCCCCACGACCATAACTACGAATAGCACCTGCAACCGGCTCGGCATACACACCCCAGCCTGTCATCTTGCCTTGGTCACCACTTACATTACCGACAAATTGCAATTGAGGATCATCCCATACATTATGCTTTTTATCGTAGGCATGAGGAGCATAGCCAAATTTCTGCAATATCGTCATATCACTCCCGATATGAATACCTTTATACGCCAGTGCCATGCGTACCGACGATGCCTCGCAGCTCTGAGCATACTGCTGATAATATTGCGGCACATTCAGCCTTTTCACCGGAATCTCAGTCGTAAACGAAAGACCAAAGCTAGTCGTACTCGCAAGGCCAAAGATAGGCTTAACACCTGCATCTACCCAAGCACGTACCGTCTCTTGAGCACCAAATTTCACCGCTGTAACAACCATCGTATCACCTTGCCAGGTCTTCGAGGTAATTGTACCGCGAGATATATGAAAACGCACCTCGGCACTGGCGTGGTCTACGGGCTGATCAAAGCTAAATCGAATGGTCTGCCGCCCCTGAGAGAGCTCGCTACCATAGGGTGACATTCCAAGGACTTTTACAGCGCCTGGCGTCGAAAAGCGATATGCTTTTTCCTTTATTAAAATCCCTCCCGCTGCCGTTCGTAATCCTTTTGGAAGAGTATATGTATACGTCTTTCCCGGAACAACCTTATCTGGAGTAAATATATAGGTCTTCGCGTCACTCCACCTCCCCTTACCAGCCAGATCAAAGGCAATCGTACCACTCGCTGGATCTATCGGCTCGGCGAACTCAATCGCTGCCTTGTCGTCTTTTTGAAAATATGCCGTCTTCACAACCCGAGTAACCCTCGGCATAGCTGCGACCGTCAGGGCTTTTGTCATCAAGGTCTTGCCCGAATTCGTATCCTTGAGTGTGACTGTCAGCTCCTTTCCTTGCGGCAAATAGCTCTTGGATGTCCAGGTATACGTATCATCGCCTTGTTCGGTGCGCACCAGCGTAACAGCTGGAATTGTTGTCAGCTCAAGATTTCTCAACCCGCGATTTTTCTGCGCCAGCTTTACTGTAAACGCAAAATCGGCCGCTATCACCTTTGACGAATCGAAGGAGGTAGTGGAGATTCCCGGAGCTGCTTCAGTCGTAAGCGATACATCCGCCAGATGTACAGATGCGCCACTAAAGCGCCTTATGCCGCCTAGATGAATCTTGTAGGTTGTCGAAGCAATGAGCGGCTGGCTATGAGTGAATATAAGCTCGTCTTTCCCAAATAATGAACGTTTTACGTGCCACACTCCGTCCACCTTTGGTTCAATCGTAATATCCGCTGGCGACAAGCGAAGCAACTTTTGATTCAGCGCTATAGTGATCGGCTTTTGCACCCCCACGGCTGCCTTCTGATAGGCGGGGGAGATCTTTCCTAAGGTAGCAACCAAAAAGAAGGTAATGCATGCCGAAACAACAATTAGGCCGCCGCCAATAAGCCAGTGGCGCAATGTGGGACGATATTTCTTTTTTTGCTCTTTCATTGTTTGTTTCTTTGAAACCTTATCTACCATTCTAGCAGTTACGCCAAGAACGTCAAAAGAAAAAGCCCTTCCTATTCGGAAGGGCCTTTTATAATTCGGCACCGTGCTAGTTTCCCACTTTTGGCAGTATAATCGCCGCTGAAGAGCTTAACTTCTGTGTTCGGAATGAGAACAGGTGTTTCCTCTTCGCCATGGGCACCGAAGTAAGGCTTTAAAAGCTCACTCTTTTTCGCTCCTATAACTTCAGGAGTGGGCGGCCTAAAACCTCGCTTCGGCGTCTATGACTCGTTGCACGGATTGGTGATGTACAAATCTTTTTAGAGATTGACATGCGGTGTGATTCACACCAATTACTAGTCAAGTCTACCTCGCTACCCCTGTTTATGCAAGCATAAACATTGGATAGCAAGGACATAAAAAGGCAATGGGACTGTTAGTACGCTTCAGCTCAACATATTACTATGCTTACACCTTGCGCCTATCAAACAGATCGTCTATCTGTGTCCTCATAGGGAAATCTCATCTTGAAGTTGGCTTCGCGCTT
>JBKGVB010000006.1:0-9096 GCA_046462475.1 Saccharimonadales bacterium (SeqCode)
TAGGAGACTCTAACTCCTGGCCTCTTCCATGGCAAGGAAGCGCTCTAACAACTGAGCTAAACCCGCAAGTCGTCCGCTCTTCGAGAAATTATAGAGTACGGCGACGATAATTTCAAGTAGTAGCTAAGCTTGAGTAGAGTGGTGGCGATGCAGTATGATAGAGTATATGTTTAAAAATTTCATACAGAAGAAACTCGAGAGCTACGTGCGTGCGTATTTTGTGAAACATCCTGAGGTGAAGCTGATCGTAGTGACGGGCAGCGTAGGAAAGACGAGCACAAAGACAAACATTGCTCGAATGCTTTCGCAGAAGCTTCGTGTTCGCATGGAAGCGGGCAATCATAATACTGAAATGTCAGCGCCTTTAGGTATTCTGGGAATTGATTATCCTGACAATATTCGAAGTATTTTCTCATGGCTCACTGTGTTCCGGGCTGCGAAAAAACGTATCAATAGTCCGGCCGATGTCGACGTGATTGTACAAGAACTTGGGTCTGAACGACCTGGTGAAATCGAACATTTTGGCACATACCTTCATCCATATTTGGGAGTAGTGACGGCTATTACGCCGGAACATATGGAATTTTTTGGCTCGATAGAAAAAGTTGCCGAAGAAGAACTGGCAATGATCAATTTTTCAGAAAACGGACTCATTAATCGCGATGATGCTGATGGTCGCTTCGCGAGTTTTATGACGAATTCTAATATTGATACCTATGGCACGACAAATGCCGCTGAGTATCGGTTTGAGATCGATGATTTTTCACTCGAGCACGGTTATTCGGGACGTGTGATTGCTCCAGATTTTAATGATGAAGTGAGAGCGTCTGTCCATGTAGTTGGTGAACATAGCTTGCGGCCTGTCATGGCAAGTGTTGCAGTGGCGCTAAAGTTTGGATTCAGTAGCCAGGATATAGCGAAAGGTCTCGAGAGTATTCGACCAGTTGCAGGACGCATGAATCCTTTGCGCGGTCTCAACGAGTCGATATTGCTGGACGATACATACAATTCAAGTCCGGCTGCTGCCGAAGCAGCGCTGCGTGCTCTGTATAGTTTTGATGCGCCCCAAAGAATCGCAGTCCTTGGAAGTATGAATGAGCTAGGCGCTGATTCACAGATGGAGCACGAGAAGCTGGGGAATTTATGTGATCCAAGTCTGCTGGCATGGGTCGTAACGGTTGGCGATGAAGCAAATCGTTTTCTAGCACCACAAGCTCGAGCGAGAGGCTGTCAGGTAAGGACATTCACGAGCGCACTGGAAGCTGGTGCATTTGTCCATTCGGTCATCGAAAGGGGAGCAGTCACGCTTCTAAAGGGGTCGCAAGGCAAAATCTATCTTGAAGAAGCGACGAAGATGCTACTCCATGCGACTGATGATGATCGTCAGCTTGTCCGCCAATCACAGCAGTGGATGCAGACAAAGGATAATTTTTTCAGTAAAATTTCAAACCACTAGCTAAAAATGCTACACTGAGAGCATAAGCAATATTTTAGTGAGGTAAATAGTTTATGACTCCCGAAGAGCAGAACGCGTCGTCATCAAATGATGTTGACACTACACCAAATGATATAAATTCTCAGACGACAGAGACGAGCGAACCGTCTTTTAGTCCATCTACACCTTCGGATGCTGAATCAGCCTCAACCCCTTCGTTCGCTTCGACCGCAGGATCAGAGATTGAGCCGGCAACGGGAGCAGCGTCGGCACAGGCTACTCAAGAAGATGGTGGCCAGTCCGCATTTCAGCAAGAGCAACAGCCTGTGAGTGCTGCGCCTTCTTCGCTCGAGCCAGCTCCAGCACTCGGCTCACAAAAGAAGGGCAAAAAAGGCCTCGTCGTTGGCATTATCGTGGCAGTTCTCGTCGTACTGCTGGCAGCGGGTAGCGCACTGGCGTACAATCTGTGGTATCAAAACCCAGACAAGGTACTTGGGGACGCAGTCGCGAATCTTATGACCATCAAGAAGGCAAAGTTCAATGGCATGGCAACCGTTAAGAGTAGTGATGTTGATGTTGCAGTGAAGTTTGACGGTCAAGGCGCGGAAAAATCAGGTGGGGGTAGTGCCGAGCTGAGCGTCACAGGTAAGAGCGAAAGTCTAAAGTCACTCGGGACGATAAAGCTGACTGCGGACTATGTTTCATCATCAAAGGACGGCGTATATTACTTTAAGCTGACCAATATCAAGGACGCGGCTAATAAGTTTATTGATATAACTTTCGAGAGTGAAAAGGCTCAGTATAAGCAATACGGTCTCTCGATGACCGACAGCCAGCTTGCCCAGCAGAAAAAGCAGCTTCAGCAAATGATCTCTCCGCTCGTGAGCAAGATAGACAATCGTTGGATCAAGTTTAGTGCTGACGATTTTAATTCGTCTAACTCAAGCAACCAGACTTGCATGAGCGACGCCATAAAACAGCTGCAAAACAATGCAAGCGAACGCAACGAATTCGTAAAAGTATATCGTGAACATAGCTTCATCAATATTGACGAAAAGCTCGGTTCAAAAGACGGAAACCTAGGCTATAAAGTCTCATTTAACGAAGACGAATCAAACCGTTTTACCGATGCCCTAAAAACCACGACATTTGGTAAGGCGATTATGAAATGTGACAGTACGATTCTTGATCATAGCGAGTCTACATCTTCAGACAACAAGTCAAAAACCTCACTTCAGCTATGGGTCTCCCGCTGGTCGCATCAGTTGAGTGAAGTTAAGGGCACTGCAACCTCAGATGGTGGCGACACAAAAACGGATATCGATATGAAACTCAATATCGGTAGCGGTGATAATGTTCAGGTACCAAGCGACGCAGTCTCGATTAAGGATCTTACTGCAGAGATTGAAAAGCTGATGGGCGGTGGTGCGGCTGCTTCGTCGACAAGCTTCTCTATCTAGCAACGTATACAAATATACATCTAACAGTTGGCCTCTTTATGGGGTCAACTGTTATACTGGTAGTTAATGAAACGATACAATCCATCCGAAATTGAGCCAAAGTGGCAAGATGCGTGGCGCCAGGATCAACGCTATAAAGCTCCAGATAGTTCTGATAAGCCAAAATATTATATTACGGGAATGTTTCCATATCCATCTGGTGCGGGTATGCACACTGGACATTTTTTTGAGCACTCCATCGTCGATGCCGTAGCTCGTTTTCGTCGCAGCCTGGGTCATAACGTTGTTTATCCAATGGGCTGGGATTCGTTTGGTCTTCCGGCGGAAAACTACGCGATCAAGACGGGTGTGTCTCCGCAAAAAGCTACCGGCGAGAATATCGCCAATTTTAAGAACCAGCTGACGAGAGTTGGAGCAAGTATCGACTGGTCGCGTGAACTCAATACGACCGATCCAGAATACTACAAGTGGACACAATGGATCTTCACGAAATTATTCGAGCGCGGCCTAGCCTACCAAAAAGAATCTCTCCAATGGTGGTGTCCAGTCGACAAGACAGTGCTTGCCAATGAGCAAGTCGAAGGTGGTCACTGTTGGCGCTGTGGCGCTGAAGTCGTCAAGAAGTCGATGAACCAATGGTTTTTCAAGATTACAGAATATGCGGATGCCTTGCTTGAAGAAATCCCTGCGCTTGATTGGCCAGAAAAGATCAAGACAGCCCAAACAAATTGGATTGGTAAGTCTGAGGGTGCAGAGATTAATTTTATATTAGAGTTTCCAGCTGAAGCTGCAAATGCATGGCGCGATGAAAATGGTGAGCCAGCACATGTTACTGTTTTCTCGACTCGTCCAGATACAATTTTTGGTGCGACATTTATTGTCCTTGCGCCTGAACATCCATGGGTGAAAGCCGCACTTGAACAGGGCGATGTATTAGAGAATCAGTCTGAAGTGAATGATTATGTAATGGCTGCTGTTAAAAAATCTGAAATCGAACGTTCAAGCGAAGGCAAAGAAAAGACTGGTGTCGAACTTCGCGGCGTAAAAGCGATTAATCCAGCTAGTGGCGAGAAAATGCCAGTATGGGTGGCCGACTACGTACTTGGTGGCTATGGTACTGGTGCAGTTATGGGTGTGCCTGCTCACGACGAACGGGATTACGATTTTGCTACAAAGTTTAGATTGCCGATCGTCGAAGTAATTGAAAAGCCAGCAGATTATGAAGAAAAATCATACCACGGCGAGGGTGCGCTCATGAACTCTGGGAACTTCGATGGCATGCAGACCAGTGATGCGCGCGAGGAGATTGTTGCGTGGCTTGAGCAACAATCACGGGGTAAGAGCAAGACGACATACAAAATGCGTGATTGGCTGATTAGTCGTCAGCGTTACTGGGGTGCACCAATACCAATCATCCACTGTGACGAGCATGGTGCGGTGGCTGTCCCTGAAAAGGATTTGCCAGTCGTGTTGCCGGAAATCGAAGACTATGCACCGAAAGGCGATGGCAAGTCGCCATTAGCGCGTCAGGAATCTTGGGTACATACAACGTGTCCTACGTGTGGCAAGCCAGCAAAACGTGAGACGGATGTCATGGATGGATACGCTTGCTCGAGCTGGTATTTGCTTCGTTACACAGATCCGCACAACGAGTCACGGGCGTGGGATCCAAAACTAGCTGATTATTGGAGTCCTGTTGATATGTATGTTGGTGGCGACCATGCTGTCGCTCACTTGCTCTACGTACGCTTCTGGAGTCATGTATTTTACGATATGAATCTAGTACCGACCAAAGAGCCAGTGAAGAAATTGGTCTATCACGGTCTTATCCAGGCCGAAGACGGTACAAAAATGAGCAAGAGTAAAGGTAATGTTGTTGATCCGCTTGATGTTATTGATCAAGGATATGGAGCTGATGCTCTTCGTACCTTTGAGCTATTCCTTGGTCCAATTAATGAAAATTCAAACTGGTCCAGCAAGGGGATTGCTGGTGTCTACCGCTTTCTGAATCGCTTCTGGACATTGGTGCAAGAATTTGAAGAGAGCGACAAACAAGGAAAGAGTGACACAAAGAAACTCGAGAGTATTGTTCATCAGACCATTAAGAAAGTGACTGATGACGCGCATCGTCTCAGTTTCAACACGGCTATCGCGGCATTGATGGAATGTGTCAATGAGCTATACAAACTCAAGGTGGATGGCTTCACGGATGACTGGCAGCCAAATTTAGAGGCACTTATTCAGCTGATTCAGCCTTTCGCCCCACACATGGCTGCAGAATTATGGCAGCAGTTAGGTCACGAAGATCAGCTTGACTTTGTGATGTGGCCAAGCTGGAGTAACGATAAGATTGTTTCCGACTCAATCATGGTGGTCGTCCAAGTCAACGGTAAGTTACGAGCAAAACTCACCGTTTCGCCCGACATATCAGAGGAAGAGATTAAAGCGCAGGCTCTTGCAGACGAAAATGTTCAAAGATTCCTAGCGGGCAATCAGCCGAAAAAGGTCATCTATATTGCCGGTCGCTTAGTGAACATTGTTGTCTAGGCTCCTATCTTGAGATTTCTCAGGATTTACGCTACAATAGCACATAAGTTTATTAGCAACCTGAAAAGGAGAACATTACCATGGCACAGCCAAAGAAACAGAGTAGTGCTCGCAAGACCGGTCTCCGTCGTTCACACTTACGACTGAAGCTAGCGCGAGCCGTCAACGCAAAATCACCAGTGAAAGTAGCAACAACAAAGCGCGAAACAGGCAAAAAATAGTACGCCTGCCTCTTTACTTAAGGGTGGAATTAACAATTAAGAAAGAACCAAACTGACATGGCATCAAACCGACATCTAGGACGAATCGTCGCATTGCAGACGCTGTATGAATATGAATTTCGTGCAGCCGAAGAGCAGACGTCAGCTGATGAGATCCTTGACCGCAATCTTGCACGCTACGAAGCGGCTATTGAAGACAAAGCATTTGTCTCAGAGATTGTTCATGGTGTTATCGATATGACGACAGAGCTTGACGCAAAGCTCCAGCCGATTGCGCCAGGTTGGCCTATTGATCAGATTGCCCGTATCGATCGCAACGTTCTGCGCATCGGTCTATATGAATTGCTGTATCGAAAAGATACAGTGCCACCAAAAGTTGCTATCAACGAGGCGGTGGAATTGGCAAAGGCGTTTGGTTCTGACAATTCAAGCAAGTTCGTTAATGGCGTGCTCGGCACGGCGCTGCGAACTCTTGTGGAAGGAGAGTCAAATGCCGAAGACTCCAAGGTTTGATAGCTTTAAGAAGTTTGTTTCTCGCGGTAAAAAACCATCTATTCAAGAAATCGTTCGCGAACCGACCGCTGGTGGGATTATCTTTCGTCATGCCAAAAAAAGCGAAGATATTGAAATTCTATTAATCCAGGATGCAAAAGACCGCTGGACGATTCCAAAGGGTCACATTGAAGAAGGTGAGACAGCCGTTGAGACAGCCCGTCGCGAGATCGGTGAGGAAGCAGGCCTCGACAATGTTGAAATGCTCGGCTGGCTGGGTAAGATCCATTTTCGCTATCGTCGCCAGGACAAGCTCGTCTTGATGACAACGCAGATTTATCTTGTAAAAGCACTTGGCAATACGAACGCGATTAAGAAAGAAGACTGGATGAATGGCATCAAGTGGTTCAAGTTTACTGATGCGCTTGATGAAATTGAATACGAAGATATTGCGAAGTTGATGCTCAAAGCCCGTACTCGGATTCGCGAGGAGAGACTCTAAATATGTCTGGTATGCAGACAGTTCCATATCAGGATTTCGCGCGCGAAAATCTTGGTTTTGAATTTTCGAATATCGATCTTCTTGTCACTGCACTGACTCATCGCAGCTATGTAAACGAGCATAAAAAATCGGCTCACGAACATAATGAGCGCCTTGAATTTCTTGGCGACGCGGTCCTTGAACTTTCGGTGACCGACTTCCTGTTCAATAACTTCCAAGAGCCTGAGGGAATTCTTACAAGTTGGCGTGCGGCTTTGGTGCGCACAGAAAGTATCGGTGCAGCTGGCGACAAGCTTGGCTATGAGTCACTTCTTCGCATGAGCCGCGGTGAAAAACAGGGAAGTGACCGAGCTAGGCAACAAATTCTTGCGAATGCATTCGAGGCGGTGATCGGTGCGATTTACCTTGAAAAAGGCTACGAAGAAGCAGATCAATTTATCCAAAAGCACATTACCTCGAAGCTCGAAGGTATCCTTAAGGATGGCAGCTGGCGTGATCCGAAGTCGCACCTGCAAGAAGTATCACAACGAATAGATGGTGCTACGCCTCAGTACAAAGTACTCGAAGAGGTCGGTCCTGATCACGACAAGGTCTTTACGCTTGGCGTCTATGTCGGTACTAAGTTAATGGCTAAAGGCTCAGGTCACTCAAAGCAAGTTGCTCAGCAAGAAGCAGCTCGAGCAGCCTTGGAAAAGTATACAAACGAAGGTAGGAATATCTAACAGATTGACGTCTGGTGCCAACTAGTGTAAAATTGTTCAGAAGTGAGATATTAATTCTAAAAAGAATAAAGGAAGTCAATTTTATATGCTCGCAATTCGCCTTCAGCGCCTTGGTCGAAAAGGTTACCCAGTTTATCGTCTAGCTGTCCAGGAAGCACAGCGTCATCCATCAAGTGGTCGTGTCGTTGCTTATGTTGGTAGCTATAACCCACATACGAAGGAAGTAAGCCTTCAAAAAGAAGCAGCAGAAAAGTACCTAAACAATGGTGCGCAGCCAACCCCACGTGTTGCAAAGATTCTGAAAGCTGAAGGCGTAAAGCTCCCATCTTGGGTAAAGCAAGCTGATGATTCAAAACAAAAAACAATCAAAAATGCTGAGAAGCTTCGCAAGAACCAGCCAAAAGAAGAGGCTGTTGAGGAAGTAGCTGAAGAAACTCCTGCCGAAGAGCCAGTAGAGGCGACTGAAGCAAAAGAAGACGCGGGCGAAGAATAAACCTCCTGCACTTGTCGTAAAAAGCGAAGACCCCGCATTACTGCGGGGTCTCTTGTTGCTCCAAGTAAAACTCAATGAGCAAGCAAGCTTCGACCTCGGTATAAGGCCGGACGAGAGACGACTCTCGGATTGTGTGCGAAGGATTGGACGTCGCACGTCGTCGAAGGAGATGACTACGCCATCACGAGCTCGGCCTGCGACCGGCCCATCTGGTAGGTGACCTCGGCCTTGAAGGCCCTGATGCCGACCTTGCCGGTCTCGGCGAACTCCTTCTGGAGCTCGGCGAAGATCTCGGGCAGTCGCTTGCCGGCCGCGTACAGGTCGCAGCCCCTCTTGGCGACGAAGCGGTCGAAGCTGTGGGCCAGCTTCTCCTCGAGCGCGGCCATGGTGGCCTCGGCGACGAGGTGCCGCTTGTCGGACCGCACCTCCTGGAAGAGGTTGGTCTGACCGCCGAAGCGGCCGGCCTTGCGGCGCTTGCGCTCCTGCGCGGCGTGCTTCCGGGCGCGGTGCTCCGCCGCCGAGAGGTTCTTGGTGACGTGCTTGCCGTTGTCCGACACAGTTTTCTCCTCTGGTGCGTCACTGGCGGATCCAGCGATTGTGGATACATATTATCATAAATACATTAAAATGTCAATAGTTAGCGTAACCAGTAAGCGTGCTACAATAGCTATACGATATTAAGTGACCGAAAATACGGGAGGGAAGACTCTATGTCGACAATAGACCAGCAATTTGTAGAATATATCGTAAAATCACTCGTTGGACATCCAGACGATGTCGTCGTCGAGCGAATTATAGATGAAAAGGGCGTGTTGCTCACGCTGACGGTAAATCCTGAAGATCTTGGACGCGTGATCGGCAAGCGCGGCGCTACCGCACAGAGTCTCCGTACTTTACTGCGTGCACTCGGTACGAAAAATGACGCGCGATATAACCTAAAAATCGTGAATAATGACGATGACCGGGAAAGCTATACTATGTCATCGGATGATACCTCAAGCGACCCTGTGGAAGAAGTATCGACAAGTTCTACGGAGGTAGATGCAAACGAGACTGTGGAAAACGAAGATGAAGAAGACGAGTCAGAATATGCAAAAAAGTCTAGAAAAGAACTTGCCGAGCTCGACGATCTTGATATATAATTAGCATTAGTTCAAACAACTGCGAGAACTACCAAAAGCTCTATGCGAGCAACCCTTTTATAAGAGTTGAGAGCCTTATATG
>JBKGVB010000007.1:0-4894 GCA_046462475.1 Saccharimonadales bacterium (SeqCode)
TGAGTCGTGATGAGGCGGTACAATTTGCAAAGAAATATCTAGAAGATCTCCTTGCTTTCTTTGAGATCAATGTCGAAGTGGCCGCAAGTATACGTGATGATGTCATCGAGCTGGAAGTTCCGAGCACGGAAAGCAATAGCATCTTGATTGGTCGCAATGCGGAAAATCTTCGCGCGATGCAGTACGCTATATCGACAACGCTTCGCAATAAGGATGCCGAACTTACCCGTGTGAATCTCGATATTGCCGACTATAAGAAGCAGCGTGCCGAAAAAGTGGCCGCGCAAGCACGAGAATGGATCGAGCAGGTTCGCAAAAGTGGCGACTCTCATGTCGCGAGTCTCAATGCTGCTGATCGTCGCGTTGTCCATCAGGTAGCAACTGAATATGAAGATATTCAGACGTTCTCTGAGGGTGAAGGGCGCGAGCGCAAGATTATCATCGCGCAAAAGTCCTCGTAGTATAGAGGATTATTTGCTAAGCGCTTCCTTGTAGGCTTCCAGGGTCTCTTCGGCTGTGCGTCGCCATGAGTATTTTTTTGCTTGCTCATAACCCTTTTTAGTCAATTGTTCGCGTAATGTTTTATCACTTATGACAGTGTCGATAGCCTTTACGAGCTCGTCGGTACTACTTGGATTGAAATAATAAGCCGCGTCACCATACACTTCTGGTAGGCATGTCGCATTACTACTAATGACTGGTGCGCCTTGTATCATTGCCTCGAGTCCAGGGAGGCCAAATCCTTCCATAAAAGAGGGAAAGATGTATGCTGCGGTATGTTTGTAAAGCCAGTTGAGCTGTCCGTCTGGCGCGAAGCCGGTATAGATAATATTCTTTGCGCCAGTTGACTCGAAGTATGCTTTATTTTCCTGCCCTGGCTTATCTAATTTGCCGACGAGTACGAGTAAGAGATCGGGATACTTTTCGAGTAGTTTTGCGTGTGCCTGCTGTAGTGTGCGGGTATTTTTGTAGCGACTTTGCTGACCGACAAACATTATAAATTGATGAGATGGTAGTTCGTATGGTGTCATCTCGTCTGTGGTTGCTTCTGCGGCAAGGTAGATACGTTTGACTTGTTCATCATTCACACGCCATCGCGACATGATCTCGTGCTTCGTGTAGTCTGTCGGAGAGAGAACGAATTTGCTCGTACGGGCAACATGCCTGAAGACAAATTTTCCGATGAACTGCTTCGACTTGTATATAAGCCAATTTTTGTCCGGGTTGTAAGTCTTCAGAAGTGTGAGGTCGTGGATTGTGGTGACCTTCTTGCCTCGGTAGAGTATTGGCTGCTCCGGCATACAAAAATGAACGAGATCGGCATGAAGGGAGTTGAGTAATCGTAGAAAGCCGATCTGCTCGTTAAATGAATAGTTAGAATAGTCGGCAATTACTACGGAGAAGTTTTTTGCCGTTGGCTGCCAATAGTCTTGGTCTTTTTCGCGCAGAAGTACGGTGTATGTATTCTCGTGATCAATAGCCTGAAGATGATAGAGGAGTCGCTCGACATAACGACCAGTCGTTGAGTTGATAATACGGGCATCTATAACGATATGAGACATAATCTAATTATAGAGTAAAACGATACATGTGGATGATATAATAGAGGATAGTTTATGAAAAAGAAACTTTTCGAAAGATATCGCTATTCGCTCATTCTTTTGCGCGAGCTGGTGATTACAGATTTTAAGTTACGCTATCAGAAATCTATCCTTGGGTACCTATGGGCGCTTCTTCGACCGTTATTTACCTTTATTATTATGTATGTTTTCTTCGTCGTTGTACTGAAGGTTGGTAAAGAAATTCCACACTGGGGGGTTGCCTTGTTACTTGGTATTGTGATGTGGAGCTTCTTCCAGGAGGTGGTTAATCAAGGACTGAAATCTATCGTTAGCTCTGGTGGTATTATTCGCAAAATTAATTTCCCAAAATATATTATCGTCGTATCAACAAGCCTATCTGCGGTAATAAACCTACTTATAAATCTTGTTGTTGTGGCGATATTTGCGGCTATTGATCATGTGCCGTTTACCTGGGGGATTCTGCTGATCCCATTATTTATTATTGAACTCTATGTTTTTGGTGTTGGTCTAGCGTTCTTTTTGAGTGCGGTTAATGTGAAGTATCGTGATGTGGGATATATCTGGGAAGTTATGAGTCAGGCGCTTTTTTATGGCTCGGCTATTATGTTTCCGCTCAATCGAATCGTAGCTATGGGTCATGACATTGCACTAATAGCTGTCATGAATCCAATAGCTCAGGCGATTCAGGATGCTCGATATTATGGGATTACCGAAAAAGTAGATACGGTCGTAACACTTACAAGTAATGTGGGTATAGTTATTTTGCCATTCATTATTACTATAGTGGTGTTCATAGCGGGGGCACTGTATTTCCGCTATCGTTCACCATTCTTTGCGGAGGAGGTGTAGTATGGCTAAGCGACACTATGCGATTGAGGTGAATGATATTAAGAAAAGTTTTTATCTGCCGCATCACAAAAATGATCAGCTGAAAACGGCGATCACCCAGATGTTCAAGAAGAAAGATACTTCAGCAGATACGTTTAACGCTCTCAACGGTGTGTCGTTTAATATCGAAAAAGGTGATTTTTTTGGCATCTTAGGTCGCAACGGGTCCGGAAAGAGTACATTGCTAAAGATTATTGCCGAAATTTATCAGCCGACTGCAGGAACTGTTCGTCATGATGGCAAGCTTGTATCGTTTATTGAACTTGGTGTTGGATTTAAGGAGCAGCTTTCAGGACGAGAGAACGTCTATCTTAATGGTGCATTACTTGGGTTTTCAAAACGAGAAGTTGATGAAATGTACGATGATATTGTCGCCTTTGCGGAGCTCGAAAATTTCATGGATCAAAGTCTTAAAAATTACTCCTCTGGCATGAAGGTGCGACTCGCGTTTTCGGTGGCGATTCGGGCAAAGGCGGACATACTGATCCTTGATGAGGTGTTGGCCGTTGGAGACGCTGCGTTCCAGAAGAAATGTAATGACTATTTCCTTACACTTAAGGACGACCATAAGACGGTAGTTCTCGTAACCCATAATATGGCAGCTGTACGGGATTATTGCAACAAAGCAATTGTAATCGAGGGCGGAAAAATTGTATTTGAAGGAGATGCTGAGCCAGCGGCGGAGAGGTATCTGGAGCTTTTTAATTAGATCATGATACATACCCCACTCATATCGACCATCATACCTATTTATAAGGTAGAAGAGTATCTGCGACAAACGATAGAGAGTGTCGTTAATCAGGATATCGGATTTTTACAAAACGTTGAATTGATTCTTGTAAATGATGGATCTCCAGACGGAAGTGATCAAATCTGTCTGGAGTATCAGAAAAAGTATCCCGATAATGTAATCTATATCGAACAGGAGAATGCGGGTGTGGGCGCGGCCCGCAATACTGGTCTTACACATGCCCACGGTAAATATGTTCATTTCCTTGATTCTGACGACCTAATGCAAAAAAATGCCTATGCTCAAGCGATAAGTTTTCTGAGTCGTCATGAAGATATAATCGACTTTGCTGCATTTAAACTGGAATTTTTCGATGGAATTCTCGGTAATCACCCATTGAGCTATAAATTTACTGGCGATCGGGTCGTTGATATGAGCGTGGAGCCAGATGCACTCATACTTCACATGTCTAGTTGTATCATCCGTCGGTCTGCAATCAAACACCGATTCGACACGGCTATAAAGATATCTGAAGATATGAAATTTCTCACTGAACTTTTAAGTCAGAAGAAGAAATATGGAATTATCAGTAGTTCAACTTGTTATTATCGCAGGCACTCGACAGGAAGCTCTGCGATAGACGGATCGAGAAATAATAAGACATTCTACACGGTAACACCGAAGAAAGTCTATAAGGCTCTCATGGATTCATGGACGAAAGATGGTAAGGTTCATCCGTATGTACAGCATGTAGTTATGTACGATCTTCAGTGGAGACTCACGCAGAAAAAGCAAACGGTACTTTCTAAGACTGAAGAAAGAGACTATAAGAATGGTATACATGATTTGCTGCTTAGAATAGATGATGAGGTTATCTTAGGGCAAAAATATGCAGATCTCGCTTATTTGCTATATGCCATTAGGTTGAAATATGGAAAGAAGATACCCGCCGATACAAAAGCACTGATAAATAAGCTTGCAAATAAGTCACAACCCGAGGTGATTATTCAATTTATCAGAAAGAAGGGGGGTGAAATAGAGCTTGAAGGGTATGTGCAGAAAAATCCCCTTGGTCGACCAATCGTAGCAACAAATCATGAACATACGTGGTCGCTGAATCGTACTAATAATACTCATGCAAATCTATTATTTCTCGGCGATGTAGTTGATGAAAGATATCCCTTCAAGGTCAAAATTCCCGCGGATACGCCAAGTATCGCTTTTTGTGTCGAGGGGTCAAAAACAACTCTCAGGCTACTATTTAGAAGATTCTCGCATCTCTCAGATGCTGAGTTTAGCTACTTTGCAGACAGTGATATGATGGTGAGAAATCACAAAAATGAAATCAGGGTATATAAATACTCTAAGATTCGTCATATTACTTTTGAAATAATTTGGCTTGCTCGCGTGTTGGCCGCTCTCAAGTTACGCGAATCCGCTCTCAAGTTACGTAATATATTGAAATCTACGGCAAAAAGTGAAATATCGACGAAGGATAAACTGCATCCATTTTTGTTGCCTATTGTGACATTTCTTAGGAACATCGGCACTATTTTTTATCGAGTTCTCTACTTCATTACGAAGCCATTCTTTCGTAAAAAAGTTTGGATTGTTTCTGATCGCACAATAGCCGCTGGCGATAATGGTGAAGTATTTTATGACTACATACAAAGTCAGAATAATCCTGATATTC
>JBKGVB010000008.1:0-61383 GCA_046462475.1 Saccharimonadales bacterium (SeqCode)
AACCTCCACGAGCGCAATGCTCACTAGCCCCTCAAGCTAGCGCGTCTACCAATTCCGCCACCACTGCATGATTACCTTGGTCATTATACTGATGTTATGGTGTTTTGTAAACGGTACCTTTTGCAGATGTCCAGTTAATTACATTCGTATAGCGATCCACTGGAGACGGTAAACTTACTTGCTCAGGAAATGCTGTTAAATCTGGGAGGCGAGCATATTCCATCACAGACTGATAGAGCCCAATGGCAGGAACATCGTTGAGCCATTGCGTGGCGAACGAAGCGTACTTTCGGTCTCGCAGAGCCTGATTCGTTACTTGTCGAGCGCTTAATAGTACTGTATCAACCGTCTGGTTCTGATAATTTGCATAGTTGCGACCCAGGGCGCTCGCTTCACCTGAGTACCAGTAGGCATATACGTCCGGGTCGGCGCCTATTGTTAATTCATTGACCAGTACATCGTAGTCGCGAGGCTGCAACACTGCCTGTGCAAAGCTTTGGTCGGACTGAGTTGGATCGAACTCACTTGTCTTCACCTCAATGCCAAGATCACGCCATTGCTTTGCAAGATTATCTACCACTAGGTTGTATTCATTGTCCTTTACAGCTGTGAGACGAAGGGTAAGGCGTGCGCCACGCTTGTTGGTACGAACTGTCTGACCAGCAGCCATTTTCCATCCAGCCTTGTCGAGTAGTTTTGCAGCTTGAGCTTTGTCGAGGGCCGGCTTAGCTGGAAGCTTGGTCGTTGCTATTTCATGACTAAGTACTGGCAGATCAAGTGCCGGTGCTTTCACACTTAGCACTGAACGAACCTGACTCGTATCAGTACCGAGCTGTAGCGCTTTTCTCACTGTAGCATCACGCAGTGTAGCACTCTTCATATTCAACAATGCATATACCCCACTATCGATAGGATAGTCTTTTGTCTGATATATCTTTGGCACCTCGTAGGCAAGCCCATTGATATCAATAGCGGCATTTATCTCGTGACTCTTCAGTGCCTTGACGATATTAGCAGGGGTTGAGTATGCATGGACTTCAAATCGCACCAGCTTCGGAGTTGCGCCATAGTACCCCTTCCAAGCAACCAACTGGGCGATTTTATCTTCACCACCTACCCCTACCGTCTGCAAGAGTTTGAGTCTAAAAGGACCACTGCCGATTGGTGAAAGGCTAAATGCACTTTCACGCAACATACCAGCATTCACCGATGAGAGAATGTGCTCCGGTAAGATAGCAAACGTCAATGCAAACGGAAATGGAGAGTTGGCCACCGGCAATGTAAACTGAACCGTGTGTTCGTCAAGAGCCTTTACATCAATACCTGTCCATGTTGCACGCATTATCGAGCGAGCGTTAGGATCCTTCATGGTATTTACCGTGTATACGACATCCTCAGCCGTTACGTTAGTGCCGTCCTGCCACTGCGCATCCCTACGCAAGGATATCGTATATACTTTGCCTGTATGGTCTACGCTATACCCCGTCGCGATATCATCGCGCAAATGTCCAGTCTGATCGTAATCAAATAGACTCGAAAATATCAGCCGTTCGGCCGACAGCTCAGCATCAGTCGTCGCATATAAAGGATTCAGCGTATTGATCGGTCCAAGCATCCCTTCGGCATACGTCCCACCAGGAACTGGAGCGACCACTTGATATGATGATTGCGACCAGGCCGTCTGAAAGGCTGTCGATGCAATCAATATACTCACCAGCACAAGCCAGAATGTAATAAATCGGCTGCTCTCACGAAGATTCGCAAGACGTTTTAATACAAATTTATGGGCGTGTTTCGTCGTTACCGTTTCCATACGGCGCGCACGTTTTGATAGCTTTTTACTATCAAATGTAAGTCGCTGAAACCGTTTCCAACTGCCCTTTTCGTCCACGTTTTCTATTTCCCTCGGGTCCTACGCTAGAAGTAGTGAGCCCAAAATTGCGAGTACGAATACAACTGCGAGTACGATAGTTGTGTCAAAGAGACTCTTATCGAGGCCGCGGCGAGTGGTATATAGTTCTCCCGAACTACCAAATCCGGCGCCAAGGCTTGCCCCCCGTTGCTGCAGTAGAATACAGACGATCATCAGTGCACCAGACACAACCGAACCATACTGTAGCAATGTTGCAATGTTCATCTCTTAGATCTCCTTCTTGAATGTTTCAAAGCGTATGTCAAACAGACTACTTACTATATAGTTTACCAAACTTAACACAACTCCGGTAATAATTGAATGCCAGAATGTCATCGAAAGTCCTGGTGCAATCTTCAGTGAGATATACACCATCAAGCCATTCACGACAAAAGTAAAGAGCCCGAGCGTTAGTAAAATAGCCGGTAGTGATAAAATGATCACAATTGGGCGAAGCACGCTATTGATTATCGAGAATATCAATCCAGCAAGTAAAAATCCCCACAAGCCAGCGGTTATCTGGGCATCCGAAATACCCGTACCAAACAACTTGATTGCTACCCATAGACCAAACGTATTAAGTAGCCATCGTGCTAGAAATATAGAGAATTGCCGTCCCATAATTATGTCTGTAGTATACCCACTACCTACAGGTCTGTCGAGAGCGCCGCACTAAGATTCTTGTGTCCATTAGGGGTAATCAAGATATCATCCTCAATTCGTACACCGATTGCTTCGTTCGCAACATAGATACCTGGTTCAACCGTCACTACCATACCCGGCTCAAAATAACGCGCACCACCGAGACTGTCATGCACATCAATCCCAAGACCATGACTAATAGCATGCGGAAAATATTTTCTGTAAGTATCTTCGTTAGTTCTATCTTTTAAGAGTCCTAGCTCTTCGAGTGCATCTTTCATGATTTCATCGACACTACGGAGATAGTCCTGGACGAGCAAGCCTGGCTCAAGTAGATTAACGCAAGCCCTCTCTGCCTCGGCGACCACCTCATGCACCAGCCGTTGACGTGCTGTCGGTTCACCAAATGAATATGTCCTCGTAATATCGGCTGCGTATCCATCTACGCGAGCACCGATATCCATAATCACTAAAGACCGTTTTTTTAATCGAGCGCGATTATCAACATAATGTAGCGTACATGCATTCCCTCCGGCTGCAACAATCGGCGTATAGGCATGTCCTGCATCATTCGAACGAAACACATAATCAAACTTCGCCTCAATTTCATACTCTGCCTTGAAGTTATTGAACTTCTCCTTTACTTCACCGAACGCTTGATTCGTGAGTCGAATTGCTCGTTGGATTGCCTTAATCTCTTCCGGTTGCTTGATCGCACGAAGTTTACTGATATCCTTGCGGCAATCCTGCACGCTACTAAAGATTCTTTCGAGTTGCTTGTGTAGCTCATGACCAGCTGGATTTTCAACAAAATTGAAATAACTCTTGCCCGGATGATCGCCAAGTGTATAGACAATACTGTGCTTACGCGATAGATCATGCAGTAGCTTAAGACCATCCTGGATACTCAACACCTCATCGACACCACTTTGGCGCTTAGCCTCATCAGGATCTAGACTGCCATCAAATGTTGCATGCATATCTTCCACCTCAGGCGCAATAAGCCAACTCTTGCCGCGATTTCCATCGCTCACGAGCAACCAGTCAGGCTCATTAATACCGCTCAGATACCAGAAATTTGCCTCTTGCTCAAATGGATAAAAGGCATCATTTGTACTCTGCATACGATTATTTGCAGCAAGCACAACCAGACCACCTACTTTTGTGCCGAGTCGCTCACGATTTGTCTTGAAAAAAGCTGCGTCCATCAGCAAGCACCCACCGCCGGCTGAGACATAGAATCATTAATATAGTACTTTATTGATGTCCGAACCATCGACACGCCATTGAGACAAAACGAGCTTGCCGAGCCACTTGCCCATGTGATCAGCGTATCACTGCCCTGTGTGTAATTACTTGAAAGACTTGTCGGATAAGCACCATTAAATTTCAACTCATCGCTCATTGCTGTTGCAGCACTCATGAGGTCACTCTTGACGGCATTTGTTTCCGCCCGTGTTCGCCAGTCTCCATAGGCAATCAGTGTAATATTGGCCAAAATTGCGATCGTAATAATCACCGCAAGCAGTTCAATGATTGTAAAACCCTCGAAGGACATACTTTGCCGAATAAGACCCATACCCCTATAGTACCATCCATTTATCGGAGAGAATGCTACTACTCTCTTTTGCGAGAATAATACTAGCAATCATACGGAAGGAAAGACTGAGACCAACTATTAGAGTTACCTGATTCTACGCCCTGAGTGTTAACTGAACGTATCGTATATGTTAGCGTGGCAGACCCATTGGCAGCCCACTGACTACTTGCAAAGGTTGTTGATAGGTTGCCCGCACTACTACTTGTATTCGCGTAAGACTTCACCATACTTGTTCCTTGATACACACGATATGTTGGCGCAACCGAAGCCGGCTGTCCAGTCCAAGTTAACGTAACATTTGCCCAAGAAGTCGCCCCTCCATTATTACCACATGGTGCACTGCCGGAGACAATAGTAGGCGTAGGCGCCACCGGAATAGTGCATGCTCCGCTCGTTGGCTGATTGGTTGACTCAGTTATATAGTATTTAGCCTGGGAATTCACATTAGACACGGCATTTATACAAAAAGAAGAGGTAGTTCCAGCGGCCCAACTGACCGTAACGTTCTTACTGGACGAAAATGAAGCAGGTAAGCTGGTCGGGTAGGCATTTTTGAAGTTAAGCTCGTTCTTCATAGCTGCAGCGACCAGTTTTAGCTCGGACTGCACCTCGCTCTTAGCAATATTTTGCCGCCACACACCATACCCAACTACAGTTATTGAAGCAAGGATTGCAATGACGACAATTGTCGTAATCAGTTCTACGATCGTAAAGCCATCGATCGTCTGCCTTATTCTTCTTCGTATAGAATTCATCTCAAGTCTTTGTCCTGTATCAAAGTTAGCATAAGCCTTATGAGCGTGGCAAATAACTGGCCAACACAGCAGCCTTTTTATCACCTATCACCGCTGCCACCTCATAAAGCGATGCAGCCTGAACACCGCGTAGACTTCCAAATGTCTTTATGAGTTTTTTCCGCGTCGCCGGGCCTATCCCGGGTATCATTTCGAGGCTACTTGCTGTCTGTGCTTTACGCTTCAATACCGTATGGTAACTGACTGCAAAACGATGCGATTCATCTCGAATACGTTGAAATAACTTTACAACATGACTATAAGGGCTCAAAGATATGCCGCTACCAAGGTTCTTAGAGTGAGATCCCGCGTTTTGTTGCCCCAGGTGGAGATTGACAACAATATATTCACCTTCTACGAACACGCCGACACCTGGTTTTGGATGCTCTTGTAGTTCTTCAAGAAACTTTGTTGCAATATGCGATTTTGTCTGGTGAATAATTACCTCTTCCTCACGTTTGGCAATACTAATCGTCGGAACTGCAACTTCACGCTCTGCCATTGCTCTAAGTGCCGCATCGAGCTGTCGTTTACCACCATCGATCAATACGAGATCTGGCATCCCCCAGCTTTTGATATTTTTTTCCGAAAATCTCCTATAGAGGGTCTCGTGCATATTGCCTACATCATCGTTTTTTTCGATTCTCGTTTTAAACTTTCGGTACTCCGCCCTATCACTCGCACCATTCGTAAACACCACCATACTGGCTACGACGTTCATTCCCCCTTGATGCGATATGTCATAGCCCTCAATGCGCTTTGGAATAGACGTCAGACCAAATAATTCCATCAGATCACTCAGAGCCTTATCTTTTGATATATCGAGAAATTCCCGATCACCAAACATCACCCGGCGCTGCAGTTCCTTCATATAGCCAAGCTTATTACGCAGGCGCACCGCATCCTCAAATCGCTGCTCCGAGGCGGCGAGTTTCATCTCTTTCTCAAGTTCTGCAGTGATCGTTTTTCGATTTCCCTTGATATAACTAATGAGTTTGCGAAGATTTGCCTTATACACCTCCGAACCATCACTCATACGCGGACTAAGTCCGAGATCTTGATCAAGCTTTGACGACTCTTTGATAGGCGGCTTGATGAAATACGGAAAGACTCTCCTCAAATACCGAATCGCACTCTTAAGGGCATAGCCATTATAAAACGGGCCGTAGTATTCTGCGCCATCATCATGTGGATTGCGCGTAAATGTTACCGTTGGCCATTCGCTTTTCATGTCGATGCGCACAAACATCTGACTCTTATCATCACGCAACAAAATATTGTAGCGAGGCATGTAGCGCTTCACCATCTCACTTTCGAGAAATAGTGCGTCAATTTCGCTGTCGGTTTCTACCCAATCGGTATCGTAGATTTCACTCACGAGTGCCATGGTCTTTGCGTCAAATAGCCGACTGCTCTGGAAATACTGTCGTACCCTATTTTTCAGCACAGCCGCCTTGCCAACATAGATAATTTCGCCATTCTCTGCCTTATGAAAATATACCCCTGAGCTGCGAGGGAGTGTTTTTAGCTTTTTTTCGAGCGCCTTGTTCACCTCCCTATTATAAGACAAAGTTATTCATCACTACTACATGCCCTCTGCTAGCTTCATGACTATTTCAAAATTCTATGCACAATTAGATGAAGTTGAGGTATGACCTTAAGTTCAAACCACGGATTCTTCGATCGCCAGCGAAAGTTTAGCGGGCTTGGGTGAACGAGAGGAAAGAAGGTTGGCACATATTCCCGATATGCACGCACTGTTTCTGTGAGGTTCTTTTTTGCATCTTTGCCAAGGTAGTATTTCTGCGAATATGCTCCTACAAGGATAATTAGTTGCACCTGTGGCATATGCTCGAGCAATCTCGGATGCCATTTTTCGGCAAAACCTTTACGAGGCGGAAGATCTCCATGTAGGCCCTTGCCCGGGTAGTAAAAATCCATCGGAATAAGCGCAATGATATCCGGATCATAAAACTGCTCATCAGTCACTCCCAGCCATTTGCGCAGCAATACACCACTCACGTCATTCCAGGGCTTCATACTTGCCTGCGCCCGTGCGCCAGGCGCTTGCCCCACGATAACGATCTTCGCATTTGGCCCAGCCGTATACACAGGCACAAACTCTTTTGCCTTCATCTCTTCATTCATAGGATCATTGACAATCTCTTGGTAAATAGATTGAAATTGATCCATAAAGACTAGCTCGCTTGCATTAACTGGCTGCTCTTTGCTACATAGGGCTCCGTACAAGCAGCCAAGTTAAAGCAGCATGGACGCCGATGCTTGCCATTCAGTTTCGAGACAGTCTTCTCGATCCGGACCGCGCGCGTCTCCTGGCTTAGCGTGGCGTTCATCCAACGTATCCATTCCCATCGTGCCATCGGCGTAATATCTTTCCACTTTTCTTTCACCTTTTCAGGAGCAACCTTCAAAGCATCAGCGAAGTCTTTTGGTATGGTTGGCTCTGGCCAATCTTTAGTCGTCGTCATCTCTACGGATACTTCGTCGCCCGACTTCACGTCTGCAGATTTTTGCAATTCATCAGCCACTCTTAGCCAATGGCTCCAGCGTCCATCTGGTTCGAGTACGGCCTTAAATTCATGTCCATTAATGAGACCTTTGATGCTGATTTGCCCGCGAGAAGACAGTTTCACGCTCTCATCTTTTGGGACTGGTAAAATTACCCAATCCTTTAATGTATAAAGGGTTGTTTTAAATTTGATAGTTACTGGAGTGTTCTTCATATTTTCATTATACTCCGCTCTTATCTTCGGCTCTATTGGCTCACCAACTTGGCAAGCTTCTTTGCAGTCGTAATGTTTCGAATCGTCATCTGCCGGTATAGCGGTGTGCCGACTACTTTCAGAAGGCTATACCTCGTTTGATTAGCGCGAGGGATATTTGCCAACACAGCCCCATCAACATATATCATCGTCTCTACTTCTGGACGATAACCAATATCATTCAGTACATCTGGCGTATTTGCTTGGTCAAAAAGATAGAGCACATCGGACTTCTGCCCAGACTTATCTGGGCGCGGCGCATCATTAGACCAACCATCGGGGATCGCAGCAGCTATTGCTTGAATTTTCTCGCCCGAGAGTATAAGTGTTGGTATATCAAAACCAAAATGCTTCTCGAGCGCCGCCTGCACTTCACTCGCCTTCGGCGGATATTCACTCGAAAATATTGCATTGCCAGAATTGATATAAATCAGGACATCGCGGAAGCCCAACTCTTCAAGCGCCGCCTGCAGCTCGGCTTTTGGTACACGATGATTGCCGCCAACATTAATTCCGCGAAGAAGCGCAACGTACTTCATTATCTTTTTAGTCCGATATTAATATTCTGCGATGATGATTTTATGCTGATTCATTAGCGTCTTAAATGCATCTGGCTTTTGCATCAGTTCACCCATATTTTCGGGGACAATCTGCCAGCTAAGTCCATACTTATCCTTGCACCAGCCACACTGTTCGCTTTCGGGCACTGCTGATAGTTTTTCCCAGTAGTAATCAATCTCTGCTTGATCTTTGCATGGCACCATAAACGACACGGCTTCATTAAATTTGAACTCCGGACCAGCATTGATCGCAACAAAACGTGTATCGAATAGCTCAAACTCAACCGTCAGGACTTTTCCCGCTAGATCCTGCTGAAAGTCGGCGAGGCCTTCATCCGTACTATTTGGATAATATTCCGTACTAATAATCTTTGCGTCTGGAAACACCGACACATAAAAATCCACGGCTTCTTTCGCATTCCCGTCGAACCATAGATTAGGTACAATTTTCTGACTCATATTATTACTCCCCCTGAGGATTAAAGTTTTCATTCATCCATACTGGCTCCCAATGATTGCCATCGGGATCAAGCACTTCGTAGCCCACCATCATCTCTTCCGGCACGCCCATATCAACTTGATAATAGTCGCCGCCATTCGCTTTTGCTGTCTCAGCAAACTGTCGAACCGCTTCTTTGCTGTCTAAACTTAACGCTAATAAAACACTACTGGTGGTATGCGTGTCGGCAATCTGCCTGCTCGCAATAAACTTTTGATAAAAATCGTGCTTCAAAATCATAACAATAATCTCGTCCGACCACGTGAGTGCACTGGCATTCTCATCTGAGAACATCGGATTTTTTGTAAATCCAAGAGCCTCATAAAACGCCGTTGATTTTACTAGGTCGCTTACTGGTAGATTAATAAATACTTGCTTACTCATCTCCAAACCCCCTACTGCTCAACCAGAGCTAATATATTGTCACTTGGATCCTTGAACCATGCAATATTTGGACCCATACCTACGTCCTTGCCTCGCAATACCCCCCTTTCATCTTGTTTGCCCGGCATATTATCATAACGCTCAAAGTGCACACCTTTTGCCGTCAGCTCGTCAACGGCCTTATCAATATCTTCAACGATAAAGTTCAGCACAGTGAAAGTTGCTGGCGTGTGGTCCTCTTTTGGATAAATGAAGATTTGCTGGTCACCCACACTGAAACTTATGCCACCCATGTTTTCCTCAAGCATCAACCCGAGCGCCTGCCCGTAAAACTCCTTACAGGCCGCTATGTCGTTTGATGAATATCCGCTAAATGCACCCTGAAACATATTTCCCCCTTTTTATTTATTATACTCCGTAGGCAGATATCTTATCATCTGCTATACTAAAAAACTTATGACAGATCATCCTACACATTCAGCCCAACATCACGCCAGCAAGTTTACCTCTCGTGAGCGCACTATTGCCCTCATTATCGTGGCGCTTGCCTTTGTAATGGACCTTCTCGATAACACCATCGTTAACATCGCGATTCCTGCGATCCGCGATAATCTCGGCGCCAGCTACGCCACTATCCAGTGGCTCATCGCCGGCTATGCACTGAGCTTTGCCGTCCTCCTGATTACCGGTGGACGAATGGGTGACGTCTTTGGCTACAAGAAACTCTTCCTATGGGGTGTCGGTGGCTTTACTGTCGCTTCGCTCTTGAGTGGTCTAGCCTGGGATTCTAATATTCTTATTGCTGCACGACTCCTTCAGGGTGCGATGGCAGCACTAATGGTGCCGCAAGTAATGAGCCTGATGCAGGTGATGTACAAGCCGCACGAGCGTGGTAGTATTATGGGTATTTTTGGTGCACTTGCGGGTGTTGCCGCCAGCTTAGGGCCGGTAATTGGTGGTATTCTGATTCATTTCAATATCGCTGGACTCGATTGGCGACCAATCTTCCTTATCAATATCCCAGTTGGTCTCTTTGCGCTCTTTATGGGTTGGCGCTACCTGCCAGATGGCAAGTCGCCACACCCACTTAAGCTTGACGTGATCGGTACATTGCTGGTTATCGTTACTATGTTCCTACTTGTCTTCCCGATGATCGAAGGCCGTGACCTTGATTGGCCACTCTGGGTCTACGGTATGATGATCTCGGCTGCACCTGTGCTTGCAATTTTTGTCTGGTGGCAAAATGTCAAAGACAAGAAAGACCACTCCCCACTTGTCGTTCCTGCACTCCTCAAGACACGTACGTTTGTTATCGGTCTCATCGTCAATATTATTTTCGAAGGTGCAATGATCGGCTTCTTCCTACCTTTTACGCTTATCCTGCAAGTGGGTCTTGGCTACGAGGTTATCAAAGCCGCTCTTACTGGTATCCCAATGGCGATCGGTATTTCTGTTGCCATGGCAGTGTTTAGCCAAAAGATTATTCCAAAGCTTGGTCGCTACACGATGACACTTGGTACTCTCATCATGGCAACTGGCCTTGGTCTCACTTTCTACTTCGTCAATCAGCACGGGCTTGATACAACGCCATACGAATTCATTCCTGGCTTGCTCATTACCGGTGCCGGTATGGCTCTGATTATGTCGCCAATGTTCTCAGTGGTCTTAAGCGATGTCGACCCGAAGCACGCCGGTAGCGCATCAGGTGTCATGAGTGCCATTCAACAGCTTGGCGGTGCTATTGGCACGGCACTTATCGGCGTATTCTTTTTCGGTCAACTCATCTCTAATGCACCCGCAAGCTTCCAGGCAGTCGAACCACAGATTCGCTCAAATCTTGCGAGTGCATCGATTCCTCAAAGCACCCAGAATCAGATTATCGCAGGCGCAAAGACTTGTTTTGTCGATACGAACAAGCAAAAAGACAGCTCCAAGACACCTGAGAGCTGTAAAAAGTTGACAAACCAGCAATCAACACATCCAAATCCTCAGCTGCTCAAGCACATGACTGCAGAACAACTTAAGGCTATGGAGACTCAACAAAAACAAGCCGCCGAAAAAATCAAAGACATTATTCAAGGCGCAGTCAAGCAAGCCAATGCCGATAACTTTATTAGCGCTTTCAAGGTAGCAATGATCTTTGAAGTAGTCATTCTAGCAATCGTATTCCTGCTCAGTTTCACACTCCCGCGCCATATCCGACCAGAGGCAATGCAAGAGGGATTCTAAGCTCTACTCTTGTTGGCTTATCCAATAAGACTTGATATAGCGCATTGTCAATGTTGAGAGTAAAAATCCCATTGTTGGCACAATCGCATTAATCCATGGATTAACACGTACTACAAAGTATAGGTACAACCATACGACGATATACGTCAGTAGGGCGATAGAGATCTTACGTGTCCAGCTTGTTTCCCAAGCCTTATCTAATTCAACACGGTTGTTCCTTGATTCAATGCTGGTAATTCGCTTTTCTAGGTCTTTGCTCATACCGTAGCTCCAAGCTTCGCCCTATGCTTCTCTTTACACGCTTTTGTATGAAACAGTAGATCAGGCTTTTCTTTACAGTCTTCACAAATGAGCACAAGGTCATTACATTCCATATGCGCACAATTTTCAAAATTCGAGGTCTTGCCGCCGCAGTGTGTGCATACACCGATGGTTTTGGCGTGGTCAGAGAAATCTACCGTCATCCGATTATCAAATACTCGTAGCGATCCTTCCCATAGCCCATCGTCACCGTACGCTTCGCCGTATTTCACGATACCACCATCAATTTGATATACGTCTTTAAAACCACGCTTTTTCATCATAGCGCTAATCACTTCACAGCGGATGCCGCCAGTACAGTATGTAATTACCTTTTTGTCTTTGATGTCATCGTATTTGTCACTTTCAAGTTCGGCGATGAAGTCACGGGAAGTATTTGTATTTGGTACCACTGCATTTTTAAACTTACCAATCTTGGCTTCATGTTCATTGCGTCCATCAAAGAAGACGACATCATCACCATACTTTTCAACCAATTCGTGGACTTGCTTTGGCTTAATGTGCCGACCACCACCAACTACGCCATTCTCATCGACACTAAATTCATCGTCGCTGTTTTTAAACCCTACGAGCTCACGTCGATGTTTCACGCTCATGCGCGGAAAATCTTCGCGCCCACCATCACTCCACTTAAATACGATGTCTTTGAAACCAGGAAATTTCTTTGTCTCTTTGATGTACTTTTTCAGATCGTCCATTTCACCACCAACAGTACCGTTCAGACCATGTTGGCTAATAAGAATTCGTCCACGAAGATTCAGACTATCGGTAAGTGTTTTCTGCCACAACTTAACAGTCTCCGGGTCTTTGATCGGAGTAAATTTGTAGTAAAGCAGAATCTTTTGCATCAGAAAGATTATATCATTTTACTACCTCTGTTACAATGTAAGTATATGGCTCGTTCTCACATTCACGCTCAGCATTTTCTTCGCTCACCACGACTCGTGGCAGAACTTGTCGGTCATTCGAATATCCGCAAAAATGATACCGTCTATGATCTTGGTGCTGGCAGTGGGGTGATTACAAGCGTACTAGCCAGACGATGCAAGAACGTTATAGCAATGGAAATTGAACCGGCGGCACTCTCCCTCCTGCGTAAAAATATTGGCAACCTTGAAAATGTAAAAATCGTTGAAAAAGATATTCTCTCTCTTGCACCACCAACTGAACCGTATAAAATTTTTGCGAACATTCCTTTTAATCTCAGCGCTGAAGTCGTCCGTAAATTTACCGACACAGCGCATCCGCCAAAGAGCATGTATCTCATCACACAGAAGCAATTTGCACGTAAACTTGTGCCGGGTGACGATCATTTTACAAGTCAGCTCAGTGCCGAAATCGGTCCGTTTTTTAGCGTACGAATTCGCAAACCGCTACGCAAAACAGACTTCACACCGCCGCCAGCAGTCGATACCGTGCTTCTTGAAATTAAACCTCGTGAAGAGTCGCTCATTGACCCAGGCAAGCGAAAAGATTACGTTGATTTTATCAGCCGTTGTTTTTCAGAACAAAAGTTTTTTGCCACTACACCACGAGCCCAAGTGAGTATTTCACCCGAACTCCGTCCGTCACAGCTTACACTTGATCAGTGGGCGAAGCTTTTCTCGGTGATAACTTCCGCGTAGCAGCCTCCGCCTTTAACTTTTGCCATTCTCCCCATACGACCCAAATAATAATCGCATCGAGCAACGCGAACAGGCCCATGCCGATAGTTGGATGAATGGCAAGGATATACAGCTGATATACGAGAAAGAGGGTTAGTACAAACAGTGCATACGGATATGCCCATAAAATTTCTTTGAGGAGCGCATAGACTAACGCCAACTTGATGACGCCGTGACTGATGAGAAAAAGTATGACGATCAGCAAACCACCACGACTCAACTCACTGTCGATATGTGCAATATTTTGAGCAACGAATTGCATAAAATGCCCCTTATGAACGCTCGCGTGCCCAAAGAGAGTAGCCAGTACGCTATGCAAAAAGTGCGGGGCAATGATCAAAACAATCCCCGCAATAAGCTCAATAAGCCCATCGATACCCTTGATAGCAACTGTAACGAAATAGACACGATCATAATACTTGCTATCACGAATTTGTTGTAACTTACTCATTCTTTTAGTATACTCGCAATCCTTTTAGAGAACAGAGGACTACACCGCAATCCAAGTATCACGAAAACATAAAAGAAAACAGCCACCCTTTCGAGTAGCTGTCTCGTATGAAAAAGAATCTGTTTTATTCTTTTGACTCTTCAGCAGGTGCTTCGGCAGCTTCTTCGCTACCGTTTTCAGCCTCAACTTCAGACTCATCTTCGGCAGTTCCCGCAGCTGCAGCGTTAGCTGCTTCAAGTGCTGCTGGCTCCCAGACGCTCGCAACCTGCAAGTCAGTAACTTGCGGCTTCTCTTCATCTTCGTCGCCATGACCACTTTCGTGCTGAACGAACTCAACACCAGAAGCTAGCTTCGCATCACCAAGTGTTACCTTGTCGCCAGCTTCTTTTAGCTCGCGGATATCGATTTCGACAGCCTCAGGAAGATCAAGTGGCAGCGCCTTAACTTCAATATGCTCGAGGTTTTGCAAGATAATCAGACCATTCTTTTCAGCCTCTGATTCACCTTCGCCGATAAGACGGACTGGGACTTCGGCGATCACAGGATCACTCATCTTGATGGCATGGAATGATACGTGACGAATTGTGCCTTTTACTGGCTCGTAGTCAACGTCTTTGATCATGGCAATCTTTTTCTTGCCAGCAATATCAAGATGAACTGGGGTGTACGTACCAGCCTTTGCATAGAGCTTTTTCATCTCACCAGCTTCAATCTGGATGTTGATTGGATCAACACTATGACCGTAGACAACACCCGGTACGAAACCTTGGTGGCGCAGTGTTTTTACTTTTTTACCCTGAACGGTTCGCTCGTCCAGCTTAATAGAGAGTTTATTGTCTCCCATTTCTCTTCTCCTTTCACGAGAATACCCTTACGGAGGTTTGTATCTTTGCTATTTTATCACATTTCTGGGCTGTTGCACAGCGTCGTCCTAGATCCGAAGTCTATACCACGCGTGACTAGAGACAAACTTTGGCATTTATTTCTAAAATCGACCGGAGGGCTATAGCCTCCTGTATAATGAAATCAGTGGAAGCCTTACTGCATCTTATAACTCATTTTGGCTGGCTAGCAGTTCTGGCGGTTATCTTTGCCGAGTCTGGTCTTATGGTGGGCTTTTTCCTACCCGGAGATAGCCTGCTCTTTATCTCTGGAACACTTGTCGAACGAGGTATTTTTAAGGTTGATATATGGGCATTTATCATCTGTCTTTTTATCGCCGCCGTACTTGGCAACAGCCTTGGCTATGCAATCGGCAAGAAATTCGGTCGTAAACTATTCACGCGACCAGATAGTCGCTTCTTCCGTCACGAATACCTTATGCAAGCCGAAAAGTTCTATGAAAAGAATGGCTCGAAAACCATCATACTCGCAATGTTTGTACCTATCGTACGTGCCTTTTCTCCGGTCGTAGCAGGCATTGCCCATATGCCTTACCGAAAATTCATTACGTTCAATATTATCGGTGCCGCCCTCTGGATCGGCATCTTTACCCTACTCGGCTATTATGCTGGTAATATCATCGAGAAGCTTGGTATCAATATCGAACTTGCCGCATTAATTGTTATTTTCTTATCATTGTTACCTGGCATTATTCACGTATTACAGCAGCCGGAGTATCGAACAAAGATCCACAGCAAGCTACGTCGAAAAAAATAGTCCCTAATGACTACTTAACTTGTCGATATCTATAGTAGTAGAATACGATAATACCGGTGTAGCCGAGACCCTGTACACACCCCATAAGTAACGGCAAAGAGCTAATAAGTATTGCGTACGTAAACGTGCAAAGCATCGCACCAAAAGCAAAGTAGAACCCTACCTCGGACAATCCAGCTGTGCGTTTTGTTTTTATTACATGAAGTAGCCAAGGTGTTGCAGCAATCATGTTAAATATCATTCCTGTCCACCCTGAAAAATCTGGCAACCGGATTATCAAAAATGTAACGATTGGACCAATTATTAAAATACTCACCAGCGCCTTTACGAAAAGTCTTTTATCCGTTAGAAGGTACCCGAGAATACCAACTGTTATCGTCAACATTGTTAGATTCGTTATCAGTGGCACAACTAAGTGCAATAAGGCAAAATAGGCAGCCCACGCAATATTGCCCGCAGCATTTAAGGCAACTGTCGGTGGAAATAGGCCACGAGGATCTCTCGTTCGACTAAGTTTTCTCAGCTGTGAATAGTTTGACGAAAGCCAAAATCCTTCAGCAACCAAAATTAAAGCATTCTCAAGAATTATTTTTGGAATCATTTGCTCATATAATATCCCACGCCGAACCAAATACCTAGAAGAATCTGTATTTGTGTTTTCTACAAGTGTAACAGGTGCTTAAGATATGCTCCAGTAAAGGACTTGGTATTCTTGACGATCTCTTCAGGTGTACCCTCGGCAATCACCTGGCCACCGCCAGCACCACCCTCTGGACCCATGTCAATGATATGGTCAGCCGACTTAATAACATCAAGATTGTGCTCGATGATCACCATTGTGTTGCCACCTTCAACCAGCTGCTGCAGGATGCCGAGCAGACGCTTTACATCGGCAGAGTGAAGACCTGTGGTTGGCTCATCAAGAATGTACATAGTCTTACCAGTATTACGGCGTGACAATTCAGAGGCAAGTTTAATACGCTGCGCTTCACCACCCGAGAAAGTTGTTGCTGGCTGACCAAGCTTGATATAGCCGAGCCCAACATCGACAAGTGTATCAAGCTTACGTGCAATAGCTGGTACATTTTCAAAGAATTTTGCTGCTTGCTCAACGGTCATCTCAAGTACATCGGAGATTGTCTTGTCTTTATACTTAATCTCAAGTGCCTCTCGGTTGTAGCGCTTACCTTTGCACTCATCGCAGGTGACATATACGTCTGGCAAGAAATGCATTTCAATCTTAATGACGCCATCCCCCTGACAATTTTCACAGCGGCCACCCTTGACATTAAAACTGAATCGTCCAGCTTTGTAGCCACGAATATTTGCTTCTGGAGTGCCAGCAAATAATTCACGAATTGGCGTAAAAACACCCGTGTAGGTTGCCGGGTTTGAGCGTGGCGTACGACCAATTGCCGATTGGTCGATAATAATCGCTTTATCGAGCTGCTTAATCCCTTCTATAGCATCGTGCTTGCCTGGTACATCTTGGGCACGATGAAGCCGCGCGGACAGTTCTTTAGCCAAGATATCATTCACAAGCGTTGATTTGCCGCTACCTGACACACCCGACACAACAGTCATGATACCAAGTGGAAACGTTACTGTAACATTCTTTAGGTTATTTTCACGGGCACCCTCAACGATAAGCTGACGCGAAGCATCTCGCTTACGGCGTTTCTTCGGTACATCGATTTTTTCTTTTCCAGAAAGAAATTTACCGGTGAGGCTTTTATCATTTTTCGCCACTTCATCTGGCGTGCCTTCGGCCACTACCTCACCGCCATGCACACCGGCCGCTGGACCAATATCGAGCAAGTAATCCGCTTGGCGAATTGTATCTTCATCGTGCTCAACAACCAGCACTGTATTACCGAGATCACGCAAGTGTTGCAACGTAGCGATCAGACGATCATTATCTCGCTGATGTAGACCAATTGATGGCTCATCGAGTACATAGAGTACACCCTGCAAGCCTGAGCCGATCTGTGTCGCCAAGCGAATACGCTGCGCCTCACCACCAGAAAGTGTATTAGCAGCACGCGATAATTCTAGGTATGTCAGACCAACGTTACTCATAAAGGTTAAGCGGTCGTTAATTTCTTTTAGAATTTGTTTCGCAATAAACAGCTCGTCCTCAGTGAGTTTTAGTGTGTGCGTGAATAGTTCAAGCGCCTCATCAACACCAAGATTACAGATATCCATAATACTGAGATCATGCACCGTAATCGCTAATACAACAGGCTTCAAGCGTGCGCCTTTACATGCCGTACATTGGCGCTCACGCATAAAGCGCTCTATATCGCGGCGCATAAATTCACTGTCTGTCTCTTTGTGCCGTCGCTCCAGATTTGGAATCACGCCCTCATAGGTTGTATCGTAATAACGACCGCCAGAAAGCTGCACACGATATTTCTCGTCGCCCGTACCATAAAGAATTTTCTCAAGATCGTGCTCACTCAATTCATTTACTGGGACCTGAATACTAAAACCATGACGCTCAGCTACCGCGGCGAGCTTCTTCATATACCATGCATCTGAGTTAACACGATTATACGGACGAATCGCCCCCTCGGAGATCGTTAATTTTGGATTAAAGACAAGATCTGGGTCGACTTCAAGGCGACTCCCCAGTCCGGTGCACACCGGACAAGCGCCTTGCGGAGCGTTAAAGCTAAAAAGACGTGGCTCAAGCTCAGGAATATCTTCACCAGGATGATCGACGCACGCATAACGCTGACTAAACGTACGGACGTTCTCATCGTTGACATTGAATAGTTCAACCACCCCATCCGCCAGCGCAAGCGCCTGTTCGACAGACTGCGTCACACGAGACTGGAGTGCTTGGCTTATCGCGACGCGATCGACGACAATTTCAATATCATGTTTGTATTTCTTATCAAGCTCAGGGAACTCGTCGAGCGCATATACGACACCATCAACGCGCGCTCGGGCATATCCCTGTCGTGAATATTGTTCAGGAATGTGTGCGAACTCACCTTTTTTTGCCTTTACGATTGGAGCGAGGATGAGTAGTTTTGTACCCTCAGGAGTTTTCATAATTTCATCAATAATTGCCTGAGATGTTCGCCGAGTTACCGACTTACCGCACACTGGACAATGAGGCACTCCAATCCGTGCAAACAGTAGACGCAAATAGTCATAGATTTCCGTAACCGTCGCTACAGTACTGCGCGGATTACGACTGGTTGACTTTTGATCAATCGAAATTGCTGGAGACAGTCCGTCGATTTGATCAACATCCGGTTTCTCCATTAATCCTAAGAACTGACGTGCATAACTCGAAAGACTTTCGACGTATCGACGCTGGCCTTCAGCATAGATCGTATCAAAAGCAAGCGATGATTTACCAGATCCAGAAAGCCCAGTAATGACTACCAGTTTATCGCGCGGAATCTCCACACTGACGTTTTTTAGATTGTGCTCACGAGCACCCGTTACCCTGATTACCTCTGACATATCTAATGTATTATACGCTTTTTAAGCGTATTTTTCCAGACCGATACTATATGATTCTAGACCTCGGCTATAAATGGACGCGCCTTCGTTATGCTTATGATTGCATATCTTTGCTTAAAACGCTATATTCGTATATAAATTTAATCGAGGTGGCTTCATGAAACAAACGATCACACGCTACTGCACAGTAGCATCACTCATTATCATTCTTCTATCGTTTAATGCCGATAGTATGATTGTGCATTTTTTACTTGCTGGTGAGGTACCAGGGACCAGCCTCGTCTTATCACCAACTACGATGCTCTTAATTATCGGTCTTCTAGCCATCCTTCCTTTTGGCGTTATGGCTTTTAAAGAACACGGTGCAAAACTTGAGCGTCAGATTACTGCAGCGAAAAAACGTTTCCCAAAACGCCGCTACTCTTCAGTATCGTAATCTTCTTCGGGCATAATATTTTCTGCCCAAAGCTGCAACTCTTGTAATATGAACTGCTGAGACTCATCGGCAGTTTTCATAATACGGCCCAGCGAAGCGCTAAATCGTGGCAATTGCGTATGTATGCGATGGCGACGCCACGTCTCCCAGGCAGCTTGCTCATCTTTACTCAAACTCTTAGGAAAGCTCCGCGCCTTGTAGTGTATCAATAGCTCTGGCAGGCGTTCATCTTGAAACTCTGGATGAAAATCCGCTAGGTCTGCCGCATTTGCATTGCGTACTGCCTCTATCCGCACACGATCGGCTTCGGGTACGAAACTATCATAGAGCTGCCCCTCGACATCACTACTTGGCGTAAACTCACGCTTTCTTTCATATAGGCTTCGGAGTTTTTCGGCAAAATCAGGACGCGCAACAAGCAGTTTCATATGTCTTTCAATAATTTCTCGATCCAGACCGACCCGTTGCCATGCTTCGCCTTCTTCAAGTACGCCAAGTGGCGCAACCGCCGGACTGCGATTATACTGCAATACCTTCACAGGAAGCTTCACGAAGTTATCAGCTTTTCGCTCTTCCCAGCTTGCAAAAACCTTTTTACCCAGCTCGTCCGTTGAAAGATCAAGGAATGGAGTCGGATCGTAGCGCAAATCATAGACAAGTACATTTTTATTTGGCGCTGGAGCAAGTGGAAAGGCAACCGTAGCTTTGTGAAATTCTGCGTCGTATCTGCCGCTCACATAGACAAAAGGCTTCTTGTCATCGAGATTCACTAGTTTCATGACATCATTCTTGCCTCGTATCGAGAGCAAGTAATTGAAAAGTTTTGGCTGCTTTTCGCTGATAAGTTTTGTAATCGCAATCAAGGCCGTAACATCAGAAAGCGCATCATGAGCATTTGCATGATCGATACCATTTTCTTTCGTCAAAAGCTCCAGGCGATTAGTCGCCTTCCCATCTTTATCGACAGGCCAATTAATACCTTCTGGACGAAGTGCGCGGGCGATACGTACGACATCAAGCATATCCCACCTAGAACGTCCTTCGTCATAGGCCCACTTATATGGATCGTAAAAATTTCGCCACAGTATATAACGAATAAACTCATCGTCGAAACGAATATTGTTAAACCCAAGGGTAATGGTATCTGGCGTAAATATCTCGTCGTTTAAAATCTTGCAAAACTCCGCCTCAGAATATCCCTCTTCGACTGTCTTTTGAGGTGGAATGCCTGTCACCATTAATGCATCAGGGCTTGGCAACGTATCGTCGTTGAGTCGAACGAGAAGATTATACGGTTCACCAATTGGTTCAAATTGCTCATTTGTGCGCTGCCCGGCAAACTGCATAATACGATCATCGCGTGGACTCAGCCCGCTTGTCTCAAGATCGTAAAAGAAAAATGTTTTAGCCACTTATTCCAGTGTATCAAATTGTGAACTACTGTTCGAGTAACGTGAATTCTGCGCGGCCAATCCTGATCAGTGACTCTCCTGTTGCACCCTGCCGCGTCAGCTCATGAGTAATGCCCATCTTTTTCATAATGTCACGCAAGCGATTGACTGCTTGATACTGATCAAAGTTTGTCCGTGCGGCAAATTTCTCAATCTTCCGTCCGCGCACCATGAATACTTCACCGTCTTTTGAGACTGTCCATGCTTTGTCTGCCGCTTCGCCGCTCAGGCGAATCACTGGCAATCCATCGTCATCTTCACCCTCTTCGCCTGCTGCCCGAGCTGCCTTTACGACATCGATTTCCTTTGCAAGTGCTCGTAATACTTCCTGAATACCAGCATGCGTCTGCGACGAAATTGCATATACCGGTGATTGTGTGGCATCTGCCAATGCTTCTTTCTGCATGGCAATCAGCTCTTCGTCAAATCCCTCGGTCTTTGTCAGCGCAATAATTTCCGGACGACCCAATAGTTCAGGGCTATAGCTTGCCAGCTCAAGTCGAATAGTCTTGTAGGCGGCTGCAACGTCGTCAGCATAGACATCGATCATATGAAGTAGTACAGATGTTCGCTCGACATGACGCAAGAATGCATCACCCAAGCCTTTACCAGCGCTTGCTCCTTCAATAAGACCAGGAATATCGGCGATTAGGATACTGCGATTGTCGATATCCGCCACGCCAAGATTTGGTGTCAAGGTCGTAAAGGCATAGTCGGCGATTTCGGGCCGCGCGTTCGACACGACACTCAGGAATGTTGACTTGCCGGCATTTGGAAAGCCGACCAGTCCTACATCGGCGAGAAGCTTCAGCTCGAGCTCTCCTTCAAAGGTCTCGCCTTGCTCGCCAAGCTCGGCGATCTTTGGCGCTTGACGCGTCGAGCTCTTGAAATGTGCGTTACCGAAACCACCGCTGCCACCATGAGCAACAATTTCACGCTGACCATCTTGGGTTAGATCAGCAATTACTCGTCCATCGTATTTAACAAGCGTACCCATTGGCACCTTAACGATCAAATCTTCTCCACTGCGGCCACGCTTGTTTTGCTTCGCGCCAGCCTTGCCTGGTTCTGCTTTTAGTTCTGGCTTATAGCGAAAATCAACTAATGTATTGAGGTCTTTGGTCGCCTCAAAGACAACATTACCACCTCGACCGCCGTCGCCACCATCAGGACCACCTTTGTCGATGTAGATCTCATGACGAAAGCTGACGACACCGTCGCCACCTTTTCCAGCCTGAATAAAGACTTTCGCTGTATCTACAAACATATATGCCTATTATAACAGGGAAAGTCCCGCTCTCCCAGTGTAACTCTAGACAACAATTTAGCTTCCATACGGATAAAGATCGCCTAGCAGAAGGGAGGACTGAGTCCTCCCTTTATGAATATGCCTTAATGAATATACTGATACATGCCGACTTGGCCAGCTGGCACAGTACGACTACTTACTACGTTGAAGCCGACGTAGTTCATCTCACTTAGTGTGATACTACCGTTCTCATTTACTTTCTCGACAATTGCAACGTGACCATACGCACCGGCCGTACTTACAAGCACCGCGCCAGGAGCTGGTGTACTGTTTACCGTATAGCCCGCAGCACGAGCATTCACAGCCCATGTGTTTGCATTACCCCAGAAACTACCTACAGGGTGGCCAAGCTCTTGGCGACGTTCATACGCATACCATGTACAGTTACCGGGTGCATAGCGGTTGCCCGCAGAAGCTCGTGCCATAGTTGTGTTGATAAGCGTTGCAGCGCCGCCTGAAGCATTGCCTGCGTTTGTCGCAGAGATTGCATTATTAAGGCTTACTGTACTGCTTTCAACCTTCTCGCCGTTTGGAATGATGAGCTTTTGGCCCTTTTTCGGCGTATTTGTCAGCTCGAGGTCGTTGTAAGCAATGATCTGCTCAGAGCTTGTCTTGAAACGGCGAGCAAGCTGGTCAACAGTGTCACCACTTTTAGCAGTATAGATAACACCATTAATTGGGAGGATCGTCAGTTTCTGACCCTTCTTAAGTGCGTCACTATCAAGGTTGTTTGCCCAGCGAATAGTGTCCTTTGAAACACCAAACTTCTTGGCGATTGTAGCCAACGAATCGCCTGAGGTAACAACATAGGTCTGTAGAGCACGGCCACCGGCTGTAGATTGGACGATCTGAGGCTTTGAAATAACCGTATCACTCGTCTGCGCTAGATCGCTCTTTACAGCCAATGAAACAGCTTGGTTAGCAACCGTTGAGGCAATCGGCAGATTAGCTTGCTCTGTCAGATTTGCGGCAATATCAGTGGCAACCACTTCGTCAACCGAAGGAGCCTGTTCATCACTCGGCTGCGCAACAAGCGCAGTACTTGGTACAGTAGCCGCCTGATTCAATTGAGTAGATTGTGGCTTCTGATATCCAGCAGCAATAATTCCTACTAAGACAAGGAAAACTGCGGTATAGCTAGAAATTTTAGCGACTGAAAAAGATGACTTCTTTTTTCGGGAGTTTTTATGTTTCGTGAGCACTGCGGCTTTCAATGCACTAGTTGATGCCGGGGCACCAGATAGTTCTTGGGTACGAATTTCTTTTCTCCTGCCGCCGGGGATTACTCCCTAAGGGGCGTCTACCTTAAAAGTCTTTCTTCCTCGCAGGAACAGGACACGCGTCGACCTTTTATTAGTTATTATTTACTCGTAAAGTGTGTTTTTCAGCGTCCGTACGACTATGGTAAGGTAGGCTCATTCTCAGAAACATGGGATACAATTGTATACCAACGATTCTAAAATGTGCTGATAACCATTGTAACAACGCTTGCAAATTGTGTCAATGCATTTTATAGAATATATTTCCAATAAGCACAAGACTTTAACAGAGGTCGGTACCTAGAGAGCGCACTTCTTTTGACAGTGATTTTTGATATTTGCCTCATGTTCGGCATCTGTCTTAGCAAAGTATGTCTTATTGTCATCCCCACTCAGGAAGTATAGATAATCACCCCCGGCAGGATGAGCTGCCGCAAGCAGGGCTTCCAGACCCGGGGTTGCAATTGGACCAGGAGGCAACCCGGTATGAATACGCGTATTGTATGGAGACTGGAGATCGGGAGTCGCCGTAACCCCAAGTTTCTTTGCTGCATACTCAAATGTCACATCGCTGCCAAGTGGCATATCCTTCTTCAGGCGCAGATAGAATACCTGAGCCACTTGTGGCATATCAGCCGTATGGGATGACATTTCCCGCTGGATAATAGATGCTAGTGTAATCCCTTCGTAGAGGGTTAGGCCGTGACTTTTAAACGCGGCCTTGAGGTTGTTGCGAGCAACTACTCCCATATATTGGCTAAAGGTTCGCTCAAGAATAGCCTCGACAGTAGTATCCGCAGAAAACTGATATGTTTCTCCGTAGATATATCCCTCCAGAGAAGCCGACGCCGGTTTCCCTTCAAATAGTGGCGTTGTGCTACGGCTCGCCTTTTTCAAGCCCTCTTCAATAGCCTTTGAAGTAAATCCCGCTTCCTCAAGCACTTTTTTATTTTCCTCAAGCGTCGCGCCGGGCAAGAAAGTAATCGTAATTGAATCCGTTCGACCTTTCACGAGACTCGCAACGATCTCAGAAAGTGGCATGCTCGGAGAGAAAGTGTACGCTCCAGCCTGAAGCTGGTTTGCATTATGATTGATGCGAGTATACCAATCAAAGCCAACAGTACTTCGAATCAAACCACTCTTCTTTAGCAATGTGCCGATACTCTGGGGACCCATACCCGCTGGTATAATTACCCGAACATTGTGATGACTTGAAGGCGATACGGGCTGTAGCTGGCTATCGTACCATACATAACCGCCACCAGCGATAATAAGAAGAAGCACGATCAGTCCGGTAATAATTCCTTTAATAGGCACCCGAAGTCGCGCCTTGCCCATCAGCATCTGCGGTGGCTCACCTAACGGTAAGAGCTCGGGCAATTCCGGGGCCTCAAGCATTTTCTTCTCTTGGGTTGTGGGCTCGTGTTGTGGTGTATTATCCATATCAATGCATCTCCAAATAATCTTCGAGAATGATCGCTGCCGCTTCTGCATCAACTGCACCCTTCTCGTAAGCTTCGCCGCGGGCGTTTAAGCGCTGCTCGGCAATGACACTCGTAAGTGATTCATCCTGGAACTCAATCTTTGCATCAAGATCTTCGAGTTCGGCTGCTTTTGTCTCAACATAGGCAGTTTGCGCAGTTGGCTCCCCTGATTGATTGCGAGGATAACCAATGACAATCACCTCAATACTATGCTCGGTAACGAGTCGAGCTATATCTTCACGGAACGTCTCATCATTCATAGCGATCGTCTCTAGGGCAATTGGAATACGTATGCCTCCGTCCGCCAGAGCAACGCCAATTCGTTTTTCGCCAATATCAAGGGCAAGATACTGCTTATTTTGACTCATCAAGCTTGAATTCAACTGTAATTCGTGACGGATTATTTGGCACTGTATTTACCCAGAATGGGAAGAATTTCACATCAACATTATCAACGCCCTGGATAGACTGCAATGACGACTGAATATCGCCAAATCGCTTTCCCTTCACTTCGTCCTTCACCTTATTGTCATCAATCTTAGGACCGATCTGCGCCGTAGCGATGAGCGTCGCCTTGGCACCATTCTTCGCTTTTGAAACATCCTGGAAACTCGCATCACTGCTGCCGTTTTTGTAGATACGCTGATTCTGCAAATTATTAATGTCTTTTTTCAGGTAATCGTCTAGGTATGTTGAGATCTCTGATTTTGCTACACCGTAAAGTATGTATGTGACATGCACCGATAGCTTGGCGCTCGTTCCTTCTGCACCAACATCGGGAGATGAAGAAACATTTGAATAATTGACCGTAAAGCTGTCGTTCAGAGGAATTGCGTCGCTACCAAATTGAGACTTCAGACTTGACATGATACCAGCATTATCACCGTCATCAGTAATCTGCTTCTTCGCCTTATCGATATCGTCTGCAGTCACCACCGTTTCTGTCTTTGTCACGCCACCCGAAGTCGGGTTGGTCAGCGAAGCTGAAATCCCGCTCGGAGCACCACTCATGCTGCCTGTTGCTGCATTATATTCGGAACCATTTTTTGCTGCCGTTACTCCGACGGGCGCACCTTGGTAGTTATTGGTCGTGATCGTTACGCTTGAGTCTGTTGTAAAGACCAGACCGCTCGAAGACTGCAGCTTTGTACCACCAGGAATGGTCATCCCAAGATTGCTAATTTGATTCGTCGAGAAGCTCACCGTACCGGTTGCTTTACTGCCTGCATCTTTTTTACCAGTTGGCATAAAGTCTACTGTTTTATCTTCCTCTTTCGACTGGGAAACGGCCTTGATCGTGTTGTTGTCGAGACTTGTTGCCCCTGTTGTACTGAGAGTTACCTGCTGATTAATTGACTCGCTCGATGTCTTTGCACTAATCACTACTGTTGCCCGCGGCGCAAAGAAGATGGCCCAAATCAGAAATGCAAGCAGTAGAATAACCCCGCCCGCAATCAGTATAAGACGCTTACGGAAAGTATTGAAATTCGGCACTTTTGGAGCGCCTTTTCTTGCTTTTGGCTTTACAGGAGGATCATTTGGCCCTGGCGCCTCAGCAAGCGCTGCAGCCATCATATCTGCCTTTGACTCTTCCGGACTTTTCTCTGCAAGACCTGCGTGATCACCAACCGGCAGATCTTTGCCATCAATTATATCGTCGCCATCGTCTACTGCGAGAGCTGGCACTTCTGCAAGTTCCGGTGCGCTCTGAAGGTTCTTTGCTACCGGAATTGAAGCAGCAGTCGCTAGTGCTATGAGTGATTGATTACCCGTTACGAGCGCAAGATGCTTGCCTCCTTGCTTGGCTGCACGATTAAGAAGGCGCAGGTTAACCGCAGACTGCAATACCCCTATACGCTTTGGCGGCACCAAGGCGACAACCTTTTCGCGAGAGGCCTTTACTTTGCCAATGATATCAGTAATGTCGTCTTCGACATCGATATAGATGACATCTTTTTTTACATCGGTCATATTCTAAGTAGTCTGTTTAATTTTTCTTTCACGCTATCAGCGCCATTTCCACCTATCATTGTATCATAGCCCACTCTGAGGAGGCCCATGGCTGTAATAAAAGTATGGTCACTCGCCTTACCCGTTGCATCCTCGATACCGACTACTTCTGCGGGCGAGATGAGCTGCACGGCTGGACGCTTCGTGAATGGCAGCTCTTTGTACCATTCGCGCGTCGCCAGCGCCTCGACGAGTTGATCGAGACTCGAGCCACCACCACAGAGAAGAATACGATTCGGTAGATGATCTACCGACTCAAATTCGCTCAGCGCAAGCTCAACTCCAGAAAGCCAAACATCAAGTGTTTTATCGATCGCACCCTCAGCTTCTTTCTTAACACTCGGCTTAATTTTCTCGTTATCAAGATTTACTTTTAACTTTTCAGCATTTTGGTAGGTGAGGTCCATCTCGCTGGCAATCTGACGAGTAAAGCTACGCCCACCAATGCCAAACATCTTTGTACCTTCGACGCCACCGTCATTTACAACCGCGATATCGGTGGTTCCTCCACCGACATCTGTAAGAATCGCAGTAAAACTACTGCTCGTATCGTTGCCAAGTACACTTCTTGAGACAGCAAACGGCTCGGCGGCAACCGCAAGAAGGTCGAGAGCCAGCTCGTCCGCCACACGCTCGAGCGCCCCAATATGTACCATTGGTGCAAATGCCGTATAGATCTGGACTGCAACGTCCTTACCCTGGAAGCCAATAGGATTTGAAACTTTATAACCATCAATATGAATGGAAACGAGAGCAGAGTTCACTAATTTCACTTCAACATCTTCATTGCCCGTCTCGAGTGCAATTTCTTTCTGGGCTTTTACCTGCGCACGCTCTTGAACTTTCTCGATGATAAATTCCATCTCTTGTTCGTCAAGTGGACGGTCAGGCTGTGGACGTCGGTAACGAATTGTGTTTGTCACCCCCTTAACAAGCTCACCGGCGATACCAATAATGACTCGCTTCGCCTGCAAACCTGCTTGGTCTTCGGCAATACTCAAGGCATCTTCACAGTTCTGCACCACCGCTGCAATATCTGCGATTGCTCCAGCATGCATATCATCGACACTCTGACGCACGCGCCCCACTCCTACGATTTTCATCTGATCATCTTCGAGTTTTGCGATCAACGCTTTTACAAACTCGGTCCCGATATCGAGCGCTACCAGATGATGCTGATCATCAGCCTGCTCACGTCGGTTACGTAATTCCCTCAATTTATCAATAACTTTCGGCATAGATGTATTCATTATAACACTAGCGGAACACGCAAAAAGCAGGCTACCCTATTTTTCTCATGATAGTAGCTCGTACAGCTTATCCTTACAGAGGCAGAGCATTGAATAAAATGTTTAAAAGTTGCATAATAGATTCATTATGGCATTTACAGATCCGACCCACGACGAGTGGATTAGCCCCCTTGAGGCAATCGATTCCGTCCAAAGCCTCCCCGACTCACAGGCATTCGAGCAAGTTATGTATGATAATCTATGCCAACGAACTGTTCATTTCGCTGCCGAAAAACCCATCGTATTCGATCCAGCGTTACTGGCGACACAATTTCCCGAACAGCTTAGAGATGTATTCATCTTTAGCCACAACTTTAACTTCTCTTCATTCGAGGCAGTCCAGCTCCTCCAGCAAGACGATACTGGTAAGCCTGAAAGATTTGGGCGCATGGTATTTACGGTGAACGATATCGAGCATTCATTTACTACCGACGGAATAACCGCGACTCTGGAGGCGAAAACGCCTAACGGACCAAGTAAGTGCACCTACCCCGATGCCCTGTTTACCGCCCTCTTAGCAAGCGTCGGTTACGCCATGCAGTATGATCGAGCTCACCCCCAGAAGGCTATCGAGCTCAGTGAAGATCCTCTCTTAAGGCGACGTGACTGTGGGGATCCAATGATGACCGAAGCACTCATAGAGCAGATTATTATGACAATGGGTGAATTTCAAGGTAAATCATCGACGACGACGATTTCTTTATTCGATATTGGAGAGAAGATCATCCAAGCCAAACTGCGTTCGATCGAGAACCCACGCGTCTCAGGTGTACAGAGTGATATCAGTCTTGCTGAATTATCGCTTGCTCCAGCCGATGAGATCTTGCTCACGCAAAATATCTCCCAAGACCCTTCAAGAAAGCTCGAATTACGCCAAGCTAAGATTGCTCGCCATGTACTCGCTGAGACTCCGCCAGAACCAGACTTCATCACTCCCGACCAGCCAAAAGAATGGGCCGAAATTTGCCAAAAGTTTTCAAGGCACATCGACCCCCTACTTAAGCCATACCAAGAAATTGAAAACCCCTATTAAGCTAGCACTGCTTTAATACGGCGAATGCCTGCGGAGCTTGCTTCTTCTTTGGTGATTTTGAATCGTTTCCCGTCTTCAGCCAACTGGACAGTATGATCGACATGGGGACCCCCACAGATCTCGAGTGATGCTATATGGTCACCTTCGCCCATCTGATACACCTTCACTTCGTCACCGTAGCGTTCGCCAAATGGACCAATTGCACCCATATCGAGCGCTTCCTGGGTTGGATACATTTTGTAACTGACCGGCAAATCTTCTGCGATCCAGCCATTCACCAGCTCTTCTGCTCTGGTTTTTTCCTCATCCGTCATCTTACGATCGAGATTAAAGTCAAAGCGAAGACGCTCCTCGGTGATATTGCTGCCGTGCTGTCGAAGTTCTGGCCCGAAAATTTCCCGCAAGGCTGATTGCAAGAGATGCGTTGCTGTGTGATATTTCTTGTGGATCAAATCCTGCCCACCGAGACCACCCTTGAACTCTCCCTTAGTGGCAGTTCTGCTTCGGTTGCGTTGCTCTTCCATCTTGGCGTCGAATTGTTCACGCCAGTTACCTGGTAACTCCACACCTTGTGTGAATGCTTCCTCAGTAGAAAGCTCGACTGGAAAGCCATAGGTATCATAGAGGGTAAAGAGTGCCGCGCCATCGATAGTCTCGAACTTGCTAAATTGCTGGATTCCTTTACGAAGTGTCTGACGAAAGGCTTTTTCTTCCTTCACGAGCACTGCGATTACTTCATCACGCTTTTCTTTTACTTCTGGAAAATCATTTACATACAGATCTGCAATAATTGGTACGATTCCCTCGAGGAAATTCTGCTCAATACCAAGCTCAAAGCTAAAACGAATCGCCCGGCGCAAGAGACGGCGCATGACATATCCCTGCTCTTTATTGCTTGGTACGCAGCCATCAACCGCAAGGAATGTTGCTGCACGCAAATGATCAGCGATGACGCGCATACTTTCGGTGTGACTCTCGTATTTCTTACCACTTAGCGTCTGGAGTTTTTCGATAATCGGCCACATCAGGCTGATCTTGAACACATCTGGATCGTTTAGCTTCGCCGCGGCTATACGTTCAAGACCTGAACCATGGTCGACATTCTTTTGCTCTAAGGCCTCAAACTGCCCTTCGCCAATTTTCTTGTACGCCATAAAGACATTGTTGCCGATTTCCATGAATCGACCACAATCACAGTTTGGATGACAAAATTCACCATACTCAGAGTTATGCGGCGTACCGAAATCATAAAACATCTCGCTGTCAGGGCCGCACGGATCGCCGACTGGCGTATTGTCTTCGTTGCCATTACGGCTCCACCAGTTTTTGCTGCCATCGTAGTAGAAAATCCGCTCACCGTCACGCATACCGCGCGCGTAGCCCGCCTCTTCCGAGCCGATCTCAGCTTCTTCTGAGCTCAGACCTTTTTCATCAAACAACTTCTTCCAAACTTCGGCTGCTTCAGTATCTTTCGGGATATTCAGTCGCTCATTTCCTGCATAGCACGTCACGTAAATCTTGCTCATATCCAGGCCGACAACTTCGGAAAGAAATTCGAACATCCATTCGATCTGCTGAGATTTAAAGTAATCGCCCATACTCCAGTTGCCGAGCATTTCAAAGAAAGTCGTGTGTCGGTTGTCGCCAATATCATCGATATCTTGGGCACGAAGGCATGTCTGGCTGTCAACGATACGATTACCCTCTGGATGTGTTTCGCCCAGTAGGTATGGAATCATCGGTTGCATTCCACTCCCAGTAAACAGCGTCGTAGGATCGTCCCTTAAGACAAGTGGAGCCCGACTTATGACAGCATGACTGCGGTCATGAAAAAACTTAATATATGCGTTACGGATTTCTTGAGCATTCATCTCGGTTATTATACCAGCTCCATCAGATGACGCCTATGGCATATACTACTGACCACGTACGGTCTATAGCTCTTTTTAATATTTTTCAGGGGTCAAAGTGTTTATGTTTATAAAATATTGTTGACAATCTGTAAAAGAAGAGTAAATATAATACATACAATTACAAACTGGGGTTTAGCGGCGTGGGAGAAAGGCATGAATTCATGTCAAAACTTTCAAAAACATTTAAGATCGCTTTAGCGTTGCTATTGTCGGTGTTTTCAACCAATATCGTACCGGCGATGTCCGCATTCGCTGCGGGCAATACCACTACATTGCTGCCAGTCTGGTGCCAAATTACCGGAAATCACTGGTCAGCGCAGCAGGGTACCGGTAGCAACGACCAGCGTTTCCCGCTCATGGGTGAGTTTGACCAGCAATATGGAACGGTCACCGCTGGCAACTTAAGTCAATATCCAACTGCCGTCGTGGGCCAAACCCTTTGGGCAAACTCAGGCAATATGCCAAACAAACTTGACGCCGCTTGTCAAACACAATACGGTACAGTAACCCCGACCGCACCAACCAATGCAGATCCATGCGGTGTCGACAATGATACCTATACAATTCCTGCGAAGACAGGTGTTATTTATAAAGTAAATAATGTCGTAAAGGCAGCTGGCACGTATCCAACTGGCGGCGCACTCTCAGTGCAAGTCACTGCCACGGCAGAGTCCGGCTACAGCCTTACTGGTACGACTTCGTGGACACTTAACTTTACCAATGAAGCGTGTATCACCACTATCACGCAGTTACCGACGAGCAGTGTTGCCGGTGTCTGCGGTGTCGACAATGACATCATCACTGTTGGCGCGGAAACTGATCAGTATTCAGCGGGTGTTACCACTCAGAATTTCACAAATGGTGTCGCAAAAGTCACCTATACCGCCAAGCAAGGGTTTGTATTCCCTGGTGGTTCAACGACATATGTCGAAACCCTACAGGAAGTAAATGGCGAGTTTTGCCGCATTCCTCTGCCACCCGCACCAGCCCCTGTAGATCCATGTGGTCTCGATAATGCATATTGGACTAAGCCAAGTGACACAACTGATGTCACCTGGTCGATCGACACAAACAAGCACTTGATTGCAACTGCGCATGGTGTACTATTCACCGATGGCACTTCGAGTCATGATTACGGTCTTGCCCAAGATTCTGGCGTTAAATGTACTACTACACTGCCGACCCCACCAGCTCCAGTTGACCCATGCGGACCAGACAACGCTACTTGGACAGCACCAGCCGATACGCCAACGTACTCTTGGTCTATCGTTAACGGCCATTTGATTGTTACCGCAGCTCCAGACTATACCTTCTCAGGATATGGCGACAGCTATGACTTCGGTACCGCTACAGATACCGGCGCCTCTTGCCCGGCGCCTACACCGACACAGCCAACGTGTGCCACTACAGGCTCTCTAGCACTTCCGTCGCCAGCGAACGATGGCTTCACCTATACCTATATCGTCACTCGTGGCCTCACGACAACGACCTATACAGCTGCAACCCTCCCAGCGACAATCACTGATATCGCTCAAGGTGAATCGGTTCATGTCAAAATTGTTCGTGGAGATATCGAACTCGGTACAGTCATACTTGACCAAACATACGACTTTGCCATGCTAAACTGCATCAGCATCCCTGCTTCACCAGCACCAAATGATCCATGCGGTCTCGACAATGCATACTGGGTACTACCTGCAGATAGCGACCAGATTACATGGGAGGTTCAAAATGGTCACCTCATTGCAACCGCTCATGGCAGCAACTTTACTGACGGTACTTCAACACACGACTACGGACTTGCTCAAGACTCTGGCACTAAGTGCGTGGTCGCACTGCCTGCTCCTAAGCCAGTTGATCCATGCGGTCTCGACAATGCATACTGGACTAAGCCAAGTGACACTGCAGAATATACTTGGTCAATCGTCAACGACGAATTGATCGCTACAACTACAACCGACTACACTTTCCCAAATGATGAGCTCAGCCACAACTTTGGCAAAGCCGTCGATAGTGGCACTCTATGCAACGCAACAGCCGCAAAAGTCACCTATGTCGATCAGTGCGGCACTGCTAATGACACCTTTACAATCCCGACTGCGGCCCATGTCGTCTACAAAGTAGATGGCGTTGAAACAGCGGCCGGTACTTATCCAGGCAGCGGCACCGTGACTATCGTGGCCGCTCCTGCATCAGCCGACTATCAATTGACTAAACCATATACATTTACGTACGAGTTTGACAATGCATCATGTGAGAAAGTAACTATTTGTCATCGTACTAATTCTGCTACGAATCCTTACGTACAAATCGAAGTTGCTCAAAGTGCCGTAGATGGCATTGCAGGCAACAACGGCAAGGGACAGGGTGATCATTATAGCGAGCATCAGGGTGATATTGCGACAAGCGAAGCTTTCGCCCAATATCTCAAGGATCATCATGAAGAATGGGGCGATATCATTCCACCAGTTGTCCCTAACAGCACAATCCCAGGCGCAAACACTTCTGGCCTGAATTGGACCGAAGTCGGCCAAGCAATGTATGAGAATGACTGTAAATTTGTTACGGAAGTTACCCCTCAGCCAATCCTCGTCGACGTCTGCTACAACGACCTTGATGGCGTCATCATCCCAGAGACCGAAGGTGTTACCTACCTTGTCAATGGCGAGCCTGTATCTGGATTTGTCCCATACGAGGGCATGGATATTACCGTTACTGCCGTAGCTCAGAAAGGATATGTCATCAAAGAAGGGGCAGCCCGAGAATGGACATTTGGCGAAAATGACTTTACCGACGAGCAATGTATCACTATTAGCAAATCCGCCAAAAGAGCTGTCGATACAAACGGCAATGGCCGAATCGACCCTGGCGACACAGTTGAATGGACAATCACTGTCACCAATACCAGCAGCGAAGATTATGAAGACTTCTACGTCAACGTCGAAGATGCCAACGCAACACTATATGACGACCAGGGCAATGTGAGCGATGGTTACATTGGTTACTTGGCCGCCGGCGAGAGTGTAGAATTGACCGCTAAAACAACGATCACCCTAGCCGACATGGTAACGTGCAAAGTCACTAATACTGCTAGTTTCGAAGCTTGGCGACCATTTGAGCTCTCACGTTCAGAAAACTCTTCCCTTCTAGATGGTAGCGAAGGTGAATACCAGCCACTTGGTAGCGGTAGTGCCAGCGCCGAATTTAACTTCACCTGCCCAACACCAGGTAAGGGTGGCGGCCCTACTCCTGAAAAGGCACCTCCGACACCAACACCTTCTCTCAGCGCACCTCTCACTGGCGCTCCTCGGGCAGCCGCAGAGGCAAAGACTCACGCAAGTAGCCTCCTCGCACCGATCGTTGCGTTCATCGTAGCAGTGATCGCCTACGGCGCAATCTACTTCAGTCGCCCAAGAAACCAATTCGAGAGATAACAGTAACTTCTCGTTAAACAAACATCACCCTGAGGCATACTCAGGGTGATGTTACTTTTTTAGTCTCTATTCCGCGACAATTCCACCGCCGAGACATACCTCGCCGCTATAGAGCACAGCCGACTGACCCGGTGTTACCGCACGCTGCGGTTCACTCAGCTGTAGGATGCCGTCGTTCAACGTAGCATCCACGAGTGGCGCACGGTGGCGAATACGCACCTGTATGTTCTGATCAGCGGCGGGTGCGCCATCAATCCAATGTATATTCTCAACAGTAATCTGACGTCGCCAAATATTATCATCATTAATATTTTGCGACACGTAGACAATATTTTGCGACATATCTTTCCCCACAACATAGTATGGCAAACCGCCACCAAGGTTCAGCCCATGACGCTGACCGAGCGTATAAAATATTGCTCCGTCATGCCGGCCAACTACCTTTTCTGATTGCTTGTCGACAATATCGCCTGGCATCGTCTCGACGTATTGACTGAGAAACTCACGAATACCGATCTGTCCCACAAAGCAGATACCCATGCTTTCTTTTTTGCTCGCAGTATATAGTCCACGTTCTTTTGCCATTTCACGCACTTCGCTTTTCAAGAAATCGCCAAGAGGGAGGAGTGTCTTCATGAGAGCAGGGGAGTCAACTCGATAAAGGAAATATGTCTGGTCTTTACTCTCGTCTTTTGCCCTTAGTAATTTGCCATCTCTTGTTCGCGCGTAGTGACCCGTGGCAATCATATCAGCGCCCTGCTCAAGCGCCGTCTCAAGGAATACTTTAAACTTCACTTCCTGGTTGCACATAATATCAGGATTCGGCGTACGTCCGAGCCGATATTCTTCGATCATATAATCGACGACCTTCTGCTTGTACTCCTTCTCAAAATCAAATACCCTAAAGTCGATTCCAAGCTGCACAGCTACACGCTTTGCATCTGCCAGATCTTCTGCCCATGGGCATTTCATACCCGGCAAATCCTGGGTCCAATTCTTCATATAGACACCCGTCACGTCATATCCCTGCTCTTTTAGCAATGCTGCGGTTAAGGAAGAATCAACACCTCCGCTCATACCTACAAAGACTTTTGTCATCGGGTCTCCCCCGCATGAACAGCTCCGATCTTAACAAGCTCTCCAACCGCCAGCCACCAGCCACGAGGCGTCGCCCACCAGTACCACGGCCAATCAGGATCACTCTTCGCTGGATGGTTAATCACCGTCACTGTCGGGCCAAAAATATCCTTAAATTCTAGTCCCGCTCGACGTTGATGATATGGTGATGTTACCACAATTAAGCGCGTGATGTTGTAGTCCTTAATGAGATCATCAGTACGCTCTGCATTCTGATGAGTGGTGCGTGACGATTGATCAATGATAATATCTGTCGCTGGCACTCCTTCGGTGATTGCTTGTTGCTTCATGACAAGAGCGTTACTCGGGCTATTTGCGTCTTGTGCAGCCCCTGAGAAAATAAGCTTATCAGCCCATCCATTCTTAAACAGGCGTATCGCCTCAGCGGTACGTACTGATGTATTGCCACCACTCACAGCGACAATAGCATCCGCTTTTTCGCAGCCCGGCGTTTGATTCGGTGTTTCGCCGCATTTTACTAAGTCGTCTGGCGAAAGATAGGCGCCAATCGCAACAATACCAAGGAGTACTACAATTAAAAGTGTCGCGAGAAACTTAATCATGCATGCCCCATTCGTTCAATCTCCGAGTGTACAGCCGCGATAATCGCTTCACTCGCTTTTGCTATCTGTACCTCATCGCTGTCACGACCAAGCGTCAATCGCAGACTGCCATTTATCACTGACTCGTCGCATCCAATCGCAATAAGAACATGCGAGGCCGTATGCTTATTTGCTGCACAGGCACTTCCCGTAGCTACAAATACCTCTTTTGTTTCAAGAAGAAACACGAGTCGTTCTGCATCAATACCAGGGAACGAAACATGCAGGTGAGAAGCAAGCCGATGCTTTTTGTCGCCTGAAATAATCATATCCGGCATAGCCTCGAGTAATTTTTTCTCTAGACCGTCGCGTAGCTTCTGCAGTCGTGCTGATTCTTGTTCACGCTTCCTGACGGCAAGTTCTGCAGCTTTTGCAAAACCCACCACTCCGGGTACATTCTCCGTTCCGCTACGAAGTCCCATTTCTTGACCGCCACCCACAATATTTGCCGTTAATCGTACCGACGGCTTGCGCCACAATACACCAACTTGTTTTGGTCCGTAGATTTTTCCAGCATTGAGGGTTAGCATATCTACACCGAGCCTGGCGACATGGATATCAACCAGCCCGAAGCCTTGAGACGCATCAGAATGAAAGAGCAGGGGAGTCGTATTCCCTTCCACTACCCTGTTCTGCCGCTCCTCTTCGATGATCGCAGCGATGTGGCGCAAGGGCTGAATCGTCCCGAGCTCACTATTGGCAAGACCGATGCTGACGAGCGTTGTTTCAGGGGTTAAGGCTGCGCGAATCGCCTCCGCAGCAATCCGCCCCTTTTCATTCGGCTCCACTAATGTATAACTTCCCTTTTTTGCTGCTTCGAGCACTGCCGGGTGTTCGATACTTGAGGTCACGACATGCCCATGACTCGCCTGGAATGCGAGATTAACCGATTCGGTTGCCCCAGCTGTCATGACAAGCTCGCCGCCCGTTGCGCCGAATGTATGCGCTAGCCTTGCTTTCGCATCATCATAATCACGCCGTACTTCGACTGCCGGTGCGTAAGGGCTTGAAGGATTAAAAAACTTCTCCGAGAAGTATGGCTGCATTGCTGCGAGCACTTCTCCGTCAAGCGGAGTGGCAGCAGCATAATCTAGATAAATAGTCTCTGGTGAGTTCACTTGTATTATTATAGCTTAATCGGCCGAAACATGCCTTTGCTTAACCCGAAGCGAAAGCTAAAACTTCTGTCCCGAAGCCGGATCACGACGATAGACGCGGCGCATCACCTGCTCATAATACATCTGGACGGCCAAGACGAGGTTTTGCAGCTCTTCACCTTCGATATAGCTATACTGTGCACCGTCCTGCGCCTTTAAAATACCTTTTTCCTGCAGTTCATAACGTGTCGTCGTTGTATGTACTTTGCCGTCTGCACCTTTAAACTCTTCGTACCAAATCCATGTATTCTTATCGAGATTAAAGAACTCACGACGATGTCCAGCTGGGATAGGACCAAATAGCTTGCCGCCAATCTCACTCTCGAGCTGAATCAATTCTCGTTCGGTAAGTTTTTTAAGTGGCCGAAGATTTTTTGGCATCTTAAATGCGTCGCCTGGGTGCTCTGTACCGGTGATCAGTGTAAGGGCTTTTTTAAAGACAGTTGGCATATAGGTTTTACTGATGATTTATCAATTCGTGCTGACGAGCATACTCGATCATTCCGCCTGCCCGCGATACCCACATGAGCATTCTTTCCATCTGCTCGATGCCGTCCTGGGCATATTCGGATACGACTTTATTTTCATCGACCGAAGTATTTATTACCTCCGCAGCACGGGCTAGCTCACGCTGGCGATAAAATTCGGAAGCCGGCAGAACATTTTGATGTTCCGCTGAAGCACGCAAATCAACTCGCTCGTTATGATGAGCGAGGGCTTTACCTTCAAGTTCTTCTGGTCGCAGTGATGGATTCATCTTTAACACTCCTGTTAGTTAACAGTTTGGCGGTTATAGTGTTTGTTTGAGAGAGTGCTGTTAGATAGTAAACAGCGAAGATGCGTTTGCTGATGTGACTCGTGCGAGGTGTTCGAGCTCTACCCCACGCCGCATAGCGTGATACTCGGCCACATTCCTCACAAACGCTGGCTCATTTACTTTACCACGGTATGGCACAGGCGTCAAGAAGGGAGCGTCCGTTTCAAGCAACATTCTCTCGAGGGGAACGGCATCAAACATTGCTTGTTTGTCTTTCGCAAAGGTAGAAATGCCGTTTATACCGATGAATAGTCCATTTGCGAGCGCTTTTTCAAGGGCTTGGCTAGAATCTGTAAAACTATGGAGCACTCCTCTCACCCCTGGAAAATTGGTCAGTATCGGCCAGAAATCCCCGTAGGCTTCGCGTACATGAAAGCTTACAGGCAAATTGTAGTCCAAAGCCCACTGTAGTTGCTCTTCAAGCGCTTCTATCTGCGTCTCACGGGGTGAATTGTTATAAAAGTAATCAAGGCCGATCTCTCCTATACCGACGAGCTTCCGTGGCTTTTCTCGGAGCAATTCACCGATTTTCGCCCATCCATCTTTTGTATCATGCGGATGCACGCCGACAGTCGCCCAAGTATTCTCATGCGTTTTCACAAATTCAATCGCCTCGGCAGAAAACTGCTCGGTCGTACCAATACAAATCATTTTTATATCAGCATCTACTGCCCGCCTATAGACTTCTTCGCGGTCCTCTTTATAAAATCCTGATTCGTGGATATGGCAGTGTGTATCGATCAACATAACTCCTAGTAGTGTATAACGAAATCACCCCCGTATCAAAACGGGGGTGATGTTCAGCTTTGCCTGAAAGATATTCTTTCGTAATAGGCGAAAGATAGAGCGGTCAGACTTGTTTAGCCAAGAATTTTACGACGCTGAAGGAAGTAAGCAACACCAGCTGTTACAACGCTCAGACCGATACCAGCGAAGATACCGCTAGTTGGACCAGTGTGAGGAAGTTCAGTGACAGTTGTTACTTTTTCAGCACATTTGCTAAGATCTTTTGTGTACTTAGCGCTATCAAAGTCATTCTCTTTGATAGTTACAACCTTACCAGTTTCAACATTACATACTGTAATCTCACCTGGCTTTGGTGTTTGGGCACAGTCAGCAAGATTCTTGCTGTACTTTTTGCTGTCAAAGTCTGATTCGTTAATAGTAACGATCTTCTTTGTATCAAGCTGACAAACCTGAATCTGCTTTGGTGGAGTAGGACAGTTTACCTTTGCCTGGAACTGCACAAAAATCTGTGTTGAACCATTAAGGTCACCTACATTCACACCACCGTTTGTGACACCGTCTGAAAGATTAGTTGTTTTTGTACCATCACTGGTGATACGAACTGTCGAACCAGGAACGTACTGCAGACTACCCTTTGCGAGTGCTACGGTTGCGCTACCAGATACGCTGGTCATGTTACCTTCGGTATTTGTTGCAGATGCACTAATCACACCGCTACCGAGGTTCGCTTTTACAGTCAGATTCTTCAAAAGACCGTAATCGCTGTTTGCGAGTGTAACGCTATATTTTACCGTGTCACCACAAGCAGCAGCGACATGTTGGCTGTAGTCACCATTAGTAGTGACGTTACGAACCTTGTAGTTATTTGCACCATTTGAGAGTTGGCCAGGGCTATCTGCAAACACTGGCGACACCAAAAGTGCAGGAATTGCTGCGATTGCAGCAACGAGTAAAGCTAATTTTTTCATAAGAACTCCTAACTTATTAAAAATTAACGTTGATATTCTTCTCTTTGGAACAGACAAACTAGATAGTCATGGCGATTTTAAGTGATGTACGCGGGGCGTACGAGCGAAAATCAGGACGATCCTCGAACTCGTACGCCACCGCGACATCAACTACTACTTCGGATCGACCGGCGGCTGTGTCAGCCCGAACGACACGGACTTCGTGTCGTCCTTGTGACCCGTCTGAGAGTAGAGGTCCACCGTGACGGTGTCGCTCGTTCCCTCAGTGGGAGCGGTGTAGTGAAGGTAGACCGTGAAGTCTCCGCTCACCACAATCGACCGATCACCAGAGGCAATCGTACCGATGTTCGCCGACGACTTGAGGGTCGCCGTCTGTCCGCTCGGAACCACACCCGTCACCTTGATGGTGCGCGAGTTGCCCCACAGGACGTCGTTCGGCTGCTCGAGCGAAACGATGCTCGAGGACTGCACGGCGCACTCGTTGACCGTCACCTGGGTAGTGACGGACTTGCCGATGTCGGACATGGTGGCCGTCACCGTGTAGGTCCCCGGGGCGAAGCCCGAGAGACTGAACGGAGTCGACTTGCCAGCCGGAACCGTGATCGTGGTGCTCTTGCCCCCAGCAGTGACCACCGCATCGTGCGACGCAGAGTCGTTGTTGGTGACAGCACCGGTGATCACACCGTTGGTACCACCGACCGCGACACACGACTGCGCAGCAGCCGAGATCGTCGGGGGCGAAACCACCGGCGGTTGAGGCGTGCTCGTGCACGTCACCTTCACCGAAGCCGAGGCCGAGGCGTTGCCGCCAGCAGTGCTCGTCGCATCAGCGACGTCCTTGCTCGTGAACTTCACCGACTGGGTCAGATTGTTCGCGTTGGACTTGGCCTTGTTGGTGATGGCAACCTTGTCGGTGCCACGAACCGTGGATCGGGCATACGTATACACGTAGCCGTAGCCGGTAGCCGTAGCGCTCGAGCCGTTGTTCGCGTCACCGCAGGATGCGGTGGCCGTGGCCTTGACCGTGAGCGTCACCTTGGCGGCGGCCGTCACGACATACGAGCGCGACTTCTTGATCACGATCTTGCCCGCGATCACGATCGCGTGCTTGGGCTTCTTCTTGCCCTTGATCGCGACCTTGTTGTAGCACTTGGGGTCGTGGTACCACCCGTCCTTGCCGAGCTTGAAGACGTAGCCAGCCGGGTAGTACTTCCAGTGCCAGACCTCCTTGCCGTACACGTTGATGTACGAGGTCCAGATCGAAGCACCCTTGCTGAGCCTGATGCTCCGGGGCTTCACCGGCTGGTCCGACTTGGACATGCCGCCCGACTTGACGTAGAACACGGTGTTCGCGCTGACGTTGGTGTCGATGTGCGCGGCCGACGTCACCTTGGCCTGGTCGGCCGCAGTAGACGAGGACGTGTTCGTGACCGTTGTGGTCGGCTGCGTGTCAGCGTTCGCGGCGGGTGCCACGAACGCAAATCCTCCCGTCATCACCGCGATCGCGATGATGAGCTTGAAGATGTGCTTCATTGTGATCCCTTCCTTTCCGGAGTGGCATCAGTGAGTCTTTCTCACCTACACGCACTCCGGATCGAGAGTACGCTATCTGAAGGCATAGAAAGCTCTCAGATAGCGCACCCTAGGATCTGTAGTAGTTGATGTTGTCTGGGCTTAAAAACCCATGACTATCTAGTTTGCGATGTATAAAAAGTCGCAAAACTTATCTTGGCTAAATTATTAAGCGACTCCTCACACGTACGAAGAGATTGGACTATAAAATCCTCCCTTTTCGCCTCCTCGCAGAGGTTGATTCCATATTACCATAAACATGAATTTATGTCAATATCTATACCATAAGCTTTACGTATTACAAGCACCCCCATCCGGGACTATCTCATCCTCACCTCTTTTGAGCCAGGAATGCGCTGACAGAAGACCCCACTAAATCTTCATACGGTCTCCCCTCGCGAAGTCGTTTGCGCAATTCTGTCGAGCTCACATCACCTGTATCCACCTCAAGTTTTACTACATGTGCCCCTAAGGGATCGACAGGGTACCCAGGGCGCTCTACGACAAGTAGAGTAAGCCGCTCAAGAAGCCACGACCCATGATTCCACCTCTTCATCGTCGCTACCGAATCTGCACCAAATACCCAACTAAACTGGCGGCCCGGAAAACGGTTTTCTAGCTCACGCACCGTATCATATGTTTCGGTCGGCCCCTTGCGATCAAGCTCTAAAGTATTGATATCCACCTCAACTGTGCGGCGCATGACATCTTGAATCAAAGCACTACATAGCACGAGGCGTCTCTCACGATCTCCTTCAATCACCTTATCTTTCCGGCTTGCGCTCGGTAGTAGCCACACATCCGCCTGACGTGGCTCGGCGTAGTCGACACAAGCTTGCAAAATTGCTTGATGAGCACGAGTAGGGGGATTGAATGCTCCTCCGTAGATAATTGTTTGGCGCGGTTGTTTCTCTGACATATGTATTCTTTTCTTTATTAGTGTTGACTATACACTAACTGTGTATTATCCTGAGTGTAGCAAATTAGTGTGCTATGCACAATAAGAAAGGATCTCCCTATGCGAACTCGTCAACAAGAAATAATTACCACCCTAGGTGTCCAGCCAGAGATAGATCCATCAGTAGAGATAGAACTTCGCACCCGCTTTCTCAGTGATTATCTGGCTCATACGGGTCTCAATGGGTTTGTACTGGGTATCTCAGGCGGTCAGGATTCACTCCTTGCCGGTATACTCGCCAAACGTGCGGTAGAGCTACGCCGCCAATCTGGTGAACATGCTGATTTTCATGCCATACTCCTTCCCTATGGAAGCCAGGCGGACCGAGAAGACGCTCTATATGCGTGTGAGGTCATCCAACCTGATTTTACCCATGATTTTGATATAAAACCGGGTGTTGATAGTATTGCGGCAAGTTTCGAGGCAGCGGAAGACCGACCAATGAGGGACTTTGATAAAGGTAATGTCAAAGCCCGCACACGGATGATTGCGCAATACGCCCTGGCCGGAGACCAAGGCCTTCTCGTTATTGGCACCGACCACGCCGCCGAAGGGGTAACTGGCTTCTTTACCAAATACGGTGACGGAGGTGCCGATATATTGCCCCTCTCGGGTCTCACGAAGCGCCAAGGCAAACAACTCCTTCGCGAGCTCGGCGCTCCAGAGCTGCTCATCACGAAACAACCAACCGCCGATCTTCTCGATGCCAAGCCTGGCCAGACCGATGAAAGCGAACTTGGGCTCACTTACGAACAGATTGATGACTATCTTGAAGGCAAGGAAGTCGATGCCGCAGTAGCCGAAGCGCTCGAGCAGCGCTACATCGCTACAATGCATAAACGCTCCCTACCAGTTGCCTATAGTATTACCTCTGATGATATACTGAATTAAAGATGACTGAGCTTCTACTCGTACGCCACTGCCAAACAGAGAGTAATACTCGTCCTGAGTTTATTGGAGGACGTGACCATGACACACCACCAACTCCCCTTGGAACCCAGCAAGCAGCACGGCTTGGCGCATTTCTTCGCGCAACCGACCAGCAGTTTGATGCCGTATTTAGCTCTGGAGCTGTCAGAACAGACCATACCGGTGAAATTACGCTAAAAGCAGCTGGTTTATCACTAACCCATAGCATCCAGGTGGACGAACGCCTTCATGAACTCAGCCAAGGTGACTACGAGGGGCGACTTCGAAATGAAGTGTATACCCCAGAGGTAATCACCCAGTATCGCCTCGAGGAACTTGATGGCCACCTCCCAACTTCCGAATCAATTCCCGAGGGTCAGCAGCGAATGTATGAATTTCTTATGGAAAAGCATCTCGCATATCCAGAAGGTACGCTGCTCGTATTTAGTCATGGGCTCGCGATTCGTGCACTCGTCGGTAAAATTCGTGGCTATACCAAGCCGGAGATCCTTAGCCTCGTTACACCAAATGTCAGCGTAACCAAAATTACTGTTGTCGATAGCGTCCCGACCGTCGACTACGTTGGCAAAACCGTCATCTCCGAGTAAACTGGTTATTGTATGAAATACACTGGTGAATACATTCCCCCAACCCTCACTGTCGATGCTGTCATTTTCCAGATTAGCGAGGTGGGGCTGGAAGTGCTTTTGATAGAACGTGCAAACGAGCCTTTTAAAGGAGTTTGCGCACTCCCTGGTGGCTATAACGCACAAGGTGAAACTACAACCCACGCACTTCAACGCATCGTTAAGGAAAAAGCCGGCGTAGATACCGACAATGATCTGAGTTATGTAGAGCAGCTCTATACCTTTGATACTGTTGATCGTGACCCACGGGGTCATGCCGTATCTGTAACTTACATGGGCTGCGGACGTGACATTACCCCATCTGGCGGCAATTCAAACGCTACCTTTGCACCAGTAAATTCACTTCCCGAGCTCGCCTATGATCATGCGGCGATTATCCGCTATGCCCACGAACGCCTAATCGCAAAGCTTGGGTATACGAATGCAGTTGCAGCCTTCCTGCCAAAAGCCTTCACACTTTCTCAGCTCCAGAGTGCATACGAAGCTATCTTTGGTCGTGAACTCGATAAACGCAACTTCCGCAAGAAGTTTCTTTCCCTTGAGCTTATTCACGAAACAGGCGATACATGGCGCGATGGCGCCCACCGCCCAGCGAAACTGTACGAATTTAACAGTCAGACACTTGAAACATTATCACGAAGCTTCGATTAGGTTTGAACAAAATCCGGAAGCAACCGCTCCGATCGCTCAACCTGCTGCAGAAGCTCAGCCCCACTATAGCGACGGCGCTCGGCAAGCTCTACCCAACGCCCTCCGTCGGGTGACTGCGATGGATTATCAGGGTAGGTATAGCGTCGCCAGCGCATCTTGTCGCGCACATCACTAGGATCTTCGGGATTGACGCGCGTGTAATGGAGCAATGTGCAATTACGCAAGATATAATCAGGATTCTCATCGACCTCTTCCCATTCCTCCGGCATCATACGCTCGATACCGTAGCGTGCCACATTGATAAAATCTCCGTGAGATACTACCGCAACCCGACGATTGGCCTGTTCGCGGTGCAATGTGCCCTGAAAATCACGAAAACGGCCATAGACATCTGGCATACTCTCACCACCGTCGAGGCGAATGTACCAAGGGTTAGCTCGTTTCTCTGCGGCAGTCAGCGGGAACTGCGCACGCTGTTCGGCACGTGATACTTTTCCATAGACACCCCAACTTCTCTCTACGATACGGTCATCGACCGTCCACCCATCCAATGCCACACCGCCAATATATGCCGCGGTCTCACGAGTGCGCATAAAAGGGGAGACGTACAATGCATCAAACGACGCAAGTCCACCAAGTTCTCGTTCGATCACCTCGCGAGCCGTTTTTGCCTGCTCAATTCCTCGATCAGTTAGTCGCTGACGCCAGTCTGGGCGTGCAAATATCTTACCAGCTATCTCTATCGGCACATTATGATCATCACTTTTCTGTACCGTATTCGCTTCTGACTCACCGTGTCGGATAAAGAGTATGTCTCGTGGCATCGTCATGGGTTTTCTCCTTGCATGTATTATTTCTATGGAATAGTGTTGACTTTACACTAACTACAGTTTACCATAGAGACTAGAAAGTGTAAATAATACACTTATAACGAAAGGAGCCTTTATGAAAACCCCCGAACAACCACGAAACGTCCTCGTTGCCGTTGACGTGCAAAACGATTTTATTACTGGCAGTCTTGCAGTCGCCGAAGGAGATCAGATAGTAGCTCCTCTAAATGAAGTTGCCGAAGCTGTGCGAGATACCGACGGACAAGTAATCTTTACCCGAGACTGGCACCCTGCTTCAACACCCCACTTTGACACCTGGCCCGTCCACTGCGTAGCTGAAACCGAAGGCGCAGAGTTCTATCCAGAGCTCGACATTAGAGCAACAGACACTGTCGTCTCAAAGGGCATGGAACAAACCGATGGCTATTCTGGCTGGGAGGGTATATCAGACCAAGGCGAAACACTCGAAGAACTCATTGCTCCAAAAACTCCTGAAGAAAAAGTGCGTATTTTCATCGGCGGCCTTGCAACCGATTATTGCGTTCAGGCAACAGCGCTCGATATCGCCGCCCGCTTCGATACCGACGAACGAGTTGCTATGTACCTGCTACGAGATGCAATTCGTGCCGTTGGTTTGCAGCCAGACGATGAACACCGCGCTATGGACGCGATGCGCGATGCCAAGCTTATCGCCGTTTCAGCTCGAGAAGCAAAAGCAATGATTGAAGGGAGAAATTAAGATGAGCGAACAACATCTTTCTCGCGGCCTCGACTACTATAAAGCAACTATGGGTCAACTAGAATTTCAGCAATATCCTGATGCCGAAGTGACGTTTGGACTAAAAAACCGATCTGATTCACTTCTCTCCGAATACGTCTCGCCCGAAGCATTGCAGCAACGTCTCGATCAGCTGCAAAATGGCTGGCAACCCGAGGAGCTCGCCTACCTCGCCAGTTTACAGAATCAAGATGGCACAGCCCAATTCTCAGAGGACTACCTCGATTTCCTAGCCAATAATCCCTTGCCACCAACCAGCGTTACCCTGGATGAACGTGGTGACCTAGCCGTCACTACCACGGGAAAATGGCCCCTTGTCACCTTCTGGGAAACCGTCGTCATGAGCGAACTCAATGAATTGTATTTCAAGAACAAGCTGAAAGAAGAAGGCAGCTCACTCGCCGGGCTCTACCAAGAAGGCGACCGGCGACTAGATGAAAAAATCGCACTACTAAAATCCCGCCCCGACATTAAATTCTCAGATTTTGGTACGCGCCGTAGGTTTAGCTACGAATGGCAGAGGCATGTCATCGAACGTATCGCCCAGGAATTACCAGAGAATTTCCTTGGCACCTCAAATATTTATCTGGCTCATGAGCTGAATCTAAAGCCTATCGGCACCTTTGCTCATGAATTACCGATGGTATACGCAGCGCTTGCAGACCAACACGGCGAAAATCCGCTCGACGGCCACAACCGAGTATTACAAGATTGGCAAACTCTTTACAAAGGCGACCTCTCGACTGCCCTCACTGATACTTTTACGAGCGATTTTTTCTTCGTCGACTTCACTCAGGAGCAGGCTGAAAACTGGCAGGCCCTGCGACATGATTCAGGAGACCCGATTGAATTTGGAGAAAAAGTAATCGACTTCTACATCGGCCACGGTATCGATCCGCACCAAAAGACGATTGTTTTTAGCGACGGACTCGATCTCGATACTATCGTCCGGCTTGCGGATACTTTCAAAAATCGTATCAATGTCATGTTTGGCTGGGGCACAACTCTTACCAATGATCTTGGCGTTAAAGCGAACAATTTTGTCATGAAGGCAGTGCAGGCAAACAATACTTCAACTGTTAAGCTAAGTGATGCTGAAGGAAAGCATACCGGCTCGCCAGACAAGATCGAACTATACAAAGAAAAGGTTGCCGAAGCACTGGCTTTGGCCGCTATGAAAGAAACAATGCTGGTATGAGCGAGCTTCTGAATGATACAAAACGTGAACTATGGTATGACGGCCCCAACTATACTGCCGATGCGGTTATTATCGACCCCACTGCGGCAAAACTTCTCTTAATTAAACGTAAAGATGGAGGTGGATGGGCATTGCCGGGTGGATTTATCGATAAGATCGACCGCTCTGGCTACCATGCGGCCATCCGTGAGGCAGAGGAGGAAGCATCAATACATGTTGGTGGGTATGCGCCTTGTATCTTCAAAGGTATCGTTGATGATCCGCGAAACTCGGAGGAAGCTTGGATTGAGACAGAAGCGTTCCTCTTTCGCACTTCAAGTGACACTTCCGTAAGTGCCAGCGATGATGCTACAGATGCATGCTGGCATAACCTTGCGTCATTGCCGCCGCTTTATGCTTCGCATCAGACTATCATTGAGCGTGCGCTCGATGCGCTCGATGGTCAATGTCTTATAGAGGCCTTCACGGCACCCGACACTTTCACAAGAGTGCATGGTGGTCATATGGAATATGAAAAATCTATATTTGAGAAGAACGACCAAGCAGTATTTTGCAAGCAGCATAATGAAGAAAATTTCAGTGATCCCGAGAAGTCAGAACATTCACTTTTATACCTGCAAAAAGAAGCGGCAATCTTATCACACCTTCGTACCCATAGCTTTTCGGCTATCCCCGACCATTCGGTACTGCATGTTGACACGCTTGCTATGACGGCACTCTCGCCAGACAAAGGCTGGCACTGGAAAGCAGATCAAGACTCACTGCAATCTTACATTCATGATGCACTGCAAGCATTCGAACAACTCGAACAGGTTGCTCCACCGCTCGACACATTTCCTATCGAAGCGTCGTACGAAACATTTCGACGAGAAGGCTGGCAAGCGATCGATGAGCTTACTCTAGAAAATCTTATCTCTCGGCTCGCTGATTTTACACCACGGCTACACGATCAAACGAGACACTCGGCGCAGGCTATCTTTGATGATCTTCAAGAATTACAGAGACGCGCCCATCTGCCCTACACCCCCAGGGACCTTGTATTCTGCCATCATGACGTCCGACAATCTAACATTGCTTGGCACCCGACTCAGTCAGCAAAATTAGTCGATTGGAGCTGGGCCGGATATGGCGAGCCGGGAAGTGATATCACAACCTTACTTATTGATCTTCACAAAAGTGGTCACGATATCTCACCGCATCTTCATCTCATCAACCCCAATCATTGCCTCACCCTTATTGGATTTTGGCTAGCTCACAGCACATGGCCATATCGAGGTGACGATACAGTACGGTTTCAGCAATTCACTTCCGCAATAAGTGCATATGAGCTATACAAACTACTTGTTTGACGAAGCTCGTTTTGCGCCTGGATCTGGGATATGCTGGTATAGCTTCGGGAACATGACGCCATCTAGTGGCACGATAACTCCTGTCTCGAAGGTCTTATGAATTTTCTCGGCAGTCTCAGGAAGGAATGGCACGAGAAGGTCACCAATCTGCAAAAGATTACCGACGCAGTGTGCCAAAATCTCTGTGAGGTGGCCTTCAGCATCTGGATCTTTCTCCTTATTTTTAGCCACTTCCCATGGTTTCACATCGTCAATATATTGATTCAAGCCACGAACCATTACCCATACCTGATCGAGTGCTTTATCAAAAGCTAATTTATCCATTGCCGTACGGTAAAGCTGCATGTCATGCTCGCCAAGCGGTGCATCGCCAATAACACCCGCCTGATATTTCACTACCATATTTGCCACACGTGAGACGAGATTGCCCAGGTCGTTTGCAAGTTCAGTATTATACGCCGTCTCGAACCGCTCCCATGTAAAGTCGCCGTCGTCTTGTGTCGGGATATGACGTGAGAAATAATAACGAAACGCATCGAGCCCGTATTGGTCAATAATTTCATTAGGATCGACGACATTGCCGACTGTCTTGCTCATCTTGGCGCCACCAACGTTTACGAACCCATGAACGAGCAGCTTCTTAGGGAGACTGAGACCTAGTCCAAGCAGCATCGCAGGCCAAATACCAGCATGGAACCTTAGAATATCCTTGCCTACCACCTGTATATCAGCAGGCCAATAATCTTTCCAAGCATCATTATCCGGGTAGCCAAGCACCGTAATATAATTTGCAAGCGCATCAAGCCAGACATACATAATCTGATCTGGATCGCCCGGCACTTCCACGCCCCAAGTAAGCGACTTTTTCGGACGGGAGATTGAGACATCCTTTACACCATCTTTAATCAACTCAAGAAATTCTTTCTTACGGAATTCCGGCACGATCTGCATTTTGTTTGTTTCAATTGCTGAACGAATCTGTTCAGTAAATTCACTAGCCCGCAGGAAATAATTCTCCTCGGAGACACGTTCGTATGGCGCCTGATGGTCTGGGCATATTCCATTTGTATCCGCTACTTCTTTTTCTGTGAAGAATGCTTCGTGCCCCATGCAGTACCAGCCTTCGTAAGTATCCTTGTAGATATACGGCTTGAGTTGATTCCAGATGTACTGCACAGCCCCTCGATGATGTCCATCTGTCGTACGTATAAAATCAGTATAGCTTGCGCCAACCTTTTTCATCAGCACCTCAAAGTTGCCATACATTTTATCGGTATACGCTTGAGGAGTGAGTCCTTCTGTGGCTGCTTTAGCGGCAATCTTATTACCGTGTTCATCGGTACCTACCTGAAAACGTACTTCTTTGCCATTTTGCCTTTGATATCGTGCCCAGATATCAGCTAACAGATAATCAAGCGCATTGCCAATATGAGGTATGCCATTAACATACGGAATTGCAGTCGTGATGTAGAGTTTCTTTGCCATTACCCTTTAGTATAACAGAGGTTATTTTTTCATCATAGCAAGAACCGCGAAGCGACCAGTCGTATCGCCACGAAAATGTGAAAAATAATGCTCATCCGTTGCCGTGTCAATCGACGAACGGTAAATATTCTGCGCCAAGACACCAGCCTGTACTGCAAGCCGGGCATTGAACCCCGCAAGATCAAGATATATCTTACCTTCTCGCACCACAGCGAATGCCCGCCAGTCAGCATCGTCGGCATGATCGAAGTATTCCATAGCATATGAGTCCTTACTCACACTTGGCGCCATCCACACAACGAGATCACGAGGTACGCTTCCCTTTCTGGCAAAGAATTCTATCGTTTTTCTCATCGTCTTTGCGATTGAAGCATGACGCCCTAGATGTGCGAGTGCAATCGCACGGCGTACAGGATCGTATATCACCGTACCGACACAGTCGGCAATCGGCAAAAAGAGACCAACTCCCGGCGTTTCGGTATAAAGCACATCGGCAAATACACCTTCCACGTTAGGCTCTACGACCTCCCTTATCATGTCGAATTGCATGTCGCCCGTGTAGCTAATGATTTGATAAACACAGTCTGCAAAGCTACTGTCCACTTGATCGCAGAACTTCTGGCGATTTGCCACGATTCTTTCATCATGACGACTAGCAAGAGTACGATCAAGCATTGTACCATCTTCCCTTGAAGAGACATGCACGCTAACATTGGACGGAAAACAGGTTGGCTGGTCGGCTGCTATCACGTATATTATTGTATCAAAATAAAAAAACTCCCCACGACGGGAGAGGCGGAGAGCTGGTTGCTCTTCATCGCCCCTCCCATCGCAGGGTACCTCAAGCCATCCTGAGATGACCGATCATCCGACTAGCGAAGATGCACCATCCAGCTGTGGGTGATCGCCACCGCACGCTGATGAGCCGTCATGCGACCGAGAACCGATCCCATGAGATTCTCCAGCTTGACCTTGCCGGTCTTGGTGTTGATCGAACCGACCTTGATGAGCGACTCCATGCCGCTGGCGTCGACGACAGTCAGGAGGAAGTCGAGCGATGCCCGCTTCGTCTTGACGTTCGACGATGTACCACTGGCGAGCAGCCGCATCCCATCCGGGTTCTGGCTCTTGAAACTGCCGAACATGACACGCTCCTTCAGGGAGCTGCCGACCGGATTCGTGAACTTCACGACCGCCTTACGAACCACCTTGGTGACGTAATGCTTGTGCCCCTTCTTGCCGACCTTGACCCGCTTCGTGACGAGCTTGTGGACCAGCGTGGGGCTGGGCAGGTTGACCGCGGTGATGTTGACCGTGACGGTGACCGAGTAGTACTTGTCACCGTCGGTGGCTCCGACAGTGAACTGGTCCGTACCGGACGAGCCGGGGTTGGAGGTGTAGCTCACAGTGCCGTCGTAGTTGTCGAAGGCGTATCCCTGATCGGTCACACCCTGAACACAGACGATGCCAGCGGCATCATCCATGATCAGCGGACCGCTGGTGGCCATGCCACCGGCGATGACGTTGATCGTCGAATCCGACACCAGGACACCGTCGGCCTCGTTGGGACTGGACGGACAGTAGGGACCGCCGCCCGCTGCGTTCGCAGAGCCCGGCGTCAGGATGCCGAGACCCATGGCGACGAACAGCGCGACGACGAGAGCGATGATCTTGCGCATGCGCGGAGACATAATATTGTCTCCCCTTTCTCTAGGATGAATGGAGGTGCTACCTTACTGTTCGTGATTGGCTATCACGACGTAAAGATCTGTACAATTTTAACAGAATAATTAAGAAATGTCAATGATTTTTACTAAGTCTTGCCACTGCTGAATCGACAATTCTTGGGCACGAGCCTCAGGGGAAATGCCTACTTTCTGCAAAACCGTATCTACCGCACTCTTCTCCATATGCAGCCCACCAGCAAGTGAAGAACGGAGCTTTTTGCGCTTTTCTCCAAATCCAGCGCGCGCCACACGGAAAAACTGCGCCTCATCTCCTAACCCAACCAATGAACTGGAGCGTGTCGTAAGAATAATCACCTGCGAATCAACCTCTGGTGGTGGCGTAAAGAATTCCCGTGGCACTTCAACGCCAAGAGATGTTTCAGCGTACACTTGCGCCGAAAGGGCCAGGAGGCTCATGGCGCCAGGCTTTGCCGCAATGCGCTCAGCTACTTCTTTTTGCACAAGTAGTACTGCGATGCGTGGTTTATTTTTGGCTGTCATGAGTTTTTGAACAATTTTCGAAGTGATGTAATATGGTACATTCGCCACTACTACATAGCGTTCTGGCAAGGTATTGAGATCAAACTGCAGAATATCTTCATTTGTCACTTCCAGGTTCTTCCCCGGAAACTGCCCAGGGAGTTTACGCGCAAGCTCGCTATCAAACTCTACCGCAACAACTTTATTCGCACGCGCCAGCAGTTCGCTCGTGAGCGTCCCAAGTCCTGGACCAATCTCAAGTACGGTATCGTCCGCTGAGATGTCGGCAGCATCGGCAATTTCCGAGAGTATGAATTTGTCTTTCAGCCAATGCTGACCAAGGGATTTATTCGGCATTATCTATACGTATCAGGCAACCCTGCTCCACAGACTGGCCACGGCGACCACCCACGTCGCATATAGAGTGCATGCGCTGCGGCATCTTGTTCCGCTGGAGTGGCATGGCCATAAGGCGCAGATGACACACCATTCCAAGTACCTTGGTCGAACTGATATGCTCCGTAATATGGGCCTGCAGGGTTCCAGCTCGTATAGCTACCTTCGCAAGAGCGAAGTTTTGCAAGTGCTGCAGCAAAGTCACCACTAAAGCTTGGCTTTGCACCGACGACAACAACCTCTTGTACTGCTTTTTTGATCACCACACGATGTAATGCTTTTCGCTTCACCGTCTTTCCATTTTTCACCGTAACTTTATATGTTACTGTCTGTTCGCCATTCACACCTTCGGTCTGCACCTTTCGATATCCAACTGGCTGATTGGCATCTTGAATTTCACGTGTCGTAAACTTAATGGGCTCATTTCGAGTCTGCGTCTGCACTCCCTCTCGCCAAATCTCAAGCCTCATATTTGGCGTGATCGCCGCCTCTGCCGGCAGACTGATACGATCTTTGCCCTGAAGAGTAATATCTTTATCTTTCAGGAAGTCGCCAATAGTCGTTTTCTGCGTATAGACCGTTTCCGTCTTGCCATAGAAGATTAACTGCACAGGGGTCGCGCGCTTAATCACCATCTGTATACTTGCCCCGTCGCTCACAAGATCAGTCGGTAAACCTAACGTCTCTTCATCTTCATCGCGAAGTGCAATACCAGCTTGTTTCGCAATTTGTTTTGGTGTCTGATAGGCACTCATGACACGTACTTGATGTGCTCCGTCAATAATTGTGACTGGTCTAGCACGATAAATATTTACCTCATACTGCTTCGCAACGAGCTTATCATCAAGATTTGGCTCAACGATATCATTTTTGTCCAGTGTGATACCTTCGTCGGCGAGTACTTTACGCAGTGTATCTTTCTTAGTGATTAAGCTATGCGCCACGCCGCGATCATAGATTGTTACTAGATGTTCATCACTAGTGATTCGACCTTCCGCAGAAGCAGGATTAAATAATCCGAATAATGCTGCGCTCAAGATGAAGAGTAGCGCAGAGATAACAACGCAAAACGCTGTTTTTGTGTATGTGTTCCACTTCAACGAAAAAGTAGTCATAGATTACTTCCTATTATTGTAGCACATTAGAGACGAGTCAGACGAGCGTATTCAACGTTGAGTTTCTTGGTAGCACCAGAGGTAAAGCGCACCGTCACCGCAAGTCCATCAATATCAATAATTTCACCTTCACCAAATTGCGAAGAAGCTACCCGATCACCAATATCAAAATCAGGAATCATATCATAGCCTGACTCTTCTTGGCGGCGCAATTCGGCAGATTCAACTGCAATATTTGGCCCCATATCACCGAGGAAACGACTCGGCATATTGTAGCCGCGCTGACCAAACTGCAAACGTGATGCTGCATAACTTAGATGCAATTCTTCACGCGCCCGGGTCATACCGACATAGCAAAGTCGGCGCTCTTCTTCTAGCTCGCTCGGTCCTGCCTCATACACACGTGAATGGGGAAAAATACCTTCTTCCATTCCTACCATAAAGACTACTGGAAACTCCAGACCTTTCGCGGCATGAAGTGTCATGAGTGTCACGCCATCTTCGCTCGTCTCATCTGCACTACTCATGAGTGCCGACTCATCAAGGAAACTTGCAAGGTCCGCAAAGCTTCGCGCATCCGATACGAGCGAACTAAGATTCTCGATTCGGTCATCGCTTTGCGGACTCCCATCGGTAATAAATTCCCGGTAACCCGTCCGTGTGATAATTTCCTCTATGAGCTCGCTCGGCTCACCGCTGATCTCAAGTTTCGCCTGAAGAGACCGCAGTAATTGACCAAGCCGCTCGAGACTTACTCGTGCCTTTCCTGAAACGGGAGATTCATTAATCATGACAAGCGCTGACACGATATCAAGCCCTGTCTTTGCCTGCCAGTCAAAAAATCGCTCAAGACTTGTTGCACCAACTCCTCGTGTAGGTACATTAGCAATGCGCGAAAAACTTATTCGATCATTCGGCTGATACAGTACTTTTAGATATGCCAAAATATCCTTAATTTCCTTGCGGTCATAAAATCGTACGCCGCCAACAATCTTGTATGGCACACGAGAGCCGAGCAAGGCTCGCTCTAGAATATAGCTCTGAGCATTCGTACGGTAGAGTATGGCAAAATCACGTGGCTCTCTGGCCCCAATGGCAACCTGTGATGAGATCCGGCTCGCGACGAGCCCGGCTTCTTCCGCCTCGTCGTATGTTTCATGAATTTCGACAGGACTCCCCTCCCCTTCGTCTGTCCAAAGCTTCTTCTCTGTGCGAGTCTGGTTTTTCGCAATGACATTTTGCGCCGCTTCAAGAATCGCACCGGTCGAACGGTAATTTTGCTCCAGTTTGACTACTTTTGCGCCTTTAAAATCACGCTCAAAATTCAGAATGTTCGTAAAATCAGCTCCACGCCAGCTATAAATCGACTGCCAATCATCACCCACCACGCAAATATTCTGGTTCTCATTCACGAGCGCCTTTACAATCTGGTACTGCGCTGCGTTGGTGTCCTGATACTCATCAATAAGCACATGTTTAAAATGCGTGCGCCATTTATCACGAGTTTCAGGTGACTCCTTAAAAAGCCGCACCGTCTCAAGCAAGAGGTCGTCAAAATCAAGTGCTGAAGCTTGCTTTTTTGCAAGCTCATATTCTTTGTAAAGTTCCGCCACCGTCTTCTCAAAGGGGTAATTTGCCGCTGCCGCAAAGCTCTCCGGATCAATAAGTTGGTTTTTTGCGTTAGAAATTGCGCTTGCAACCGCGCGTGGTTTAATCTGCCTATCAGACAGTCCGTGGCTTTTCATGGCCTGCTTGATCAGCCCAAGCTGGTCGTCGCTATCATAAATAACAAAATTCTTCGGAATATCGATTGCTTCGCCATCCATTTTCAGTAAACGTACACAGATTCCGTGAAATGTTCCCATCCACGGCATGAATGATCTGGGTACGATAGATCCTGCGGCGTCACTTCCTGCGGCAGTTGGCTCGAGTAGCTTCCACAGGCGTTCACGCATTTCCCGAGCAGCCTTATTTGTAAATGTAACTGCCAAAATTTCATTTGGCCAGATTTTTTCTTCGGCTACCAAATGTGCGATACGATGCGTTAGTGTTTTTGTCTTGCCACTTCCCGCACCTGCCAATATCAAAAGTGGACCTTGCGTCTGCAGGACGGCTGTTTTTTGCGCATCATTAAGTCCGCTTAGAAGGTCAGGGTGAAGGTTCATCACTATCTATTGTAGCTTATATCAGGCCCTGGAAATACGCGAAAGCACCTATGCCGGCACCGATCGCAATCAATGCAATGATAGCAAGAACAACCCATATGCCCGATCGTTTCTTGGCCGGATGCGTCAATGCATGCGAATCAGCCACACTATCATATAGCGGCGCATGTGATTGATCTCGTGTATTTTCTTCGGCTTTATACTGCTGAGCTATAGAGACTGGACCACGCGGCGCAGGTGCCGGTTCAGTTGTGCCACCTTGCAAAGGTGCTGTGTCTGACTCTGACACATCACCACTTTCATCCGATGCAACCACCGCCTCTTCACTGGCAAGCGGAGTGCTGTTTGATTCGATCGCAAGTACGTCGCTATTTAATTCGGCTGGTAGTGGGTCAGCTATTTTTTCATCGGCCACGACACTCGAAGGCGCAGTTGCCTCATTGCCGCCACCAAGTGGCCGCTTTTCTACTTTCGCATCAGGAAGAAAGGGTGAAGATGCTTCATTCATATCAGCAAGAGAGGTTTCATCTACAGGGGCTGCCTCTTCTGGAGTGGTATTTGTCTGCTCCGTTGCCGGCTCAACAGGAGTTTGTTCGGGTTGCGAATCAGCCGACTGTTGTTCATGCATGTCAATCGGGTCTGGCCAAGATGTTGTTATCTCGCTTGGCGTAGGCGATACAGGCTCTGGCATTGTGACTGGTTCTGAAGCTGACATTTCTTCTTGGGTTGCTTCCGGCTGTGCAGATTCTGGTGCAACATCTGGATTTAGTGGGGCAATTGTTGCCGCACTACGGCTTGTCAGCGTACCTGCTTTTCGCATATCCGACGATGGATGGACTACATCCATGAATCGACCACTTCGTTTGGTCGCGAGAGAGGGAGCCGATTCTTTTGGAGTAGGATTCAACACAGGAGACTCTTCTGGAGCTGGCGAGGTTGTATCCGAAGATGGCTTTACTGCAGGCGCCGCCGCCTCAGCTGTAGCCTCAGACACAGGTGCAGAGACGGGGACTTCCGGAATTGCACTCTCGGGTAGTGTAATCGTCTGTACGTCATCATCCTGCTTTGGTACAGGAGTCTGAGAAGGCGCATCTGCCATCAGCGAGCTTACTGCTTTGTCGAGTTCATCAAAATCAAGATCTTTCATTCCTTGCCCCTATTCGTTCGTTTGTGTGCCGCCTCGACTATGCCGCCGAATTCTGTTTCCTTAAGACTTGCCCCGCCGACCAAAAAGCCATCGAGGTCTCCAATCGTCAAGAAGCCGCTCGCATTTGACGCATCAGTACTTCCGCCATACAAAACACGAACTTTCTCTGCAACCGCTTTGCCATAGAGGTGCTTTATCTGACGGCGAATTGCTGAAATCACCTCAGATGCAATACTTGGAGTCGCGCTGGCATGCTTGCCAAAATCTTTTCCGCTTGAGATTGCCCAGACAGGCTCATAGGCAATTACCATCTCGGCCACTTCATCGGCCGTAAGGTTCGCAAGACCACCGGTAAGCTGGTCGTGAATCACCGCCATAGTTTCGCCGTCCGCCCGTTCGCTCGCAGTCTCACCGACGCAGAGAATTGGCGTAATTCGGTTTCGTACGGCTGCAGCCACTTTGGCACGAATATCTTTGTCTGTTTCGTGGAAGACATGACGTCGCTCTGAGTGACCAATAATCGCGTATTGCACCAAGCCGTTTAGCTGTCGCGCAGAAACCTCTCCGGTATACGGACCTTCGTCACGCCAATAAAGATTCTGGACGGCCAATTTAAATTTTCGATGATCGACCTGCAGGCTCAATGTCTGCAATGCCAACATCGTTGGCGCAAGTACTATCTCGACATTCTGATGTGCCGAAATATTTTCGTTCAATTTGTGTACATATAAACTAGCCTCATGAATATTGAGGTTCATCTTCCAATTTGCAATGACTAGCGTTCTTTTGCCCACTTCTTAGATTCGCTTATGGTTATTTTCTCTTAGTGTACCCGATTTACCTTCGAGCGTCTAGCAGTGCTTCGACTCCAGGTAATTTCTCGCCTGCCATGAGCTCCAGGCTTGCACCGCCACCTGTCGAAACATGAGTAAAGCTGCCGCCTTCCTTGGCGTCCCAATGCAACACAAAGTCTGCAGTGTCACCACCTCCAATTACAGATGTAATATCAGGATGTTGCGCAAGTGCCAGCGCGACCCGTGCCGACCCATGGGCAAATTCCGGCAGCTCTGCCATGCCCATGGTGCCGTTCCAGATTACTGTCTTGGCGCTTTCGATAATTTTCACATATGCTTCGATCGTTTGGTCGCCTATATCCAACGCAAAATCGTCCGCTCCTACCCTATCAATCGATACACTCCGGCGTTCGGCATCTTTATCAACAGAAGTTCCGACTGCAACGTCTTTCGGGAGCACAATAAAATCATTCACCTTTTCGGCACCAACCTTTGCGGCAGCTGCATGGTACACTTCTTCAAGCGGCCCACCTTGGTCTGATTCAATCTTACTCTTCCCCATCTTTACGCCGGCATTCGCGAGAATCGTATTCGCCATTGCGCCACCTACTAAGATCGTATCCGCCTTTGGTTCGAGGGCTTTGATCAGAGGAATCTTATCACTTACTTTTGCACCACCCAGTACAGCTACTAGAGGATGCTTAGGGTGCTCCATCGCCGATGTAATCGCCATATACTCTTTCTCAAGAAGCAGCCCAGCAGCACTCGGAAGAAATTGCGTAATAGCCGCAGTCGACGCATGCGCACGATGCACGACGCCAAATCCATCTTGCACAAAATAACGTGCCCCGGAATCTTTGGCTAACTTCTTAGCAAATTCCATGTCGTTTTGCTCTTCGCCTGAATAAAATCGCACGTTTTCGAGCAACACAACACTTTTCATTGGCGCAGTCTTCACTCCCATTCGCACCTTGTCTCCGATACAGTCATCGATAAACTTTACCGGTACATCGAGTAGTTCCCTGAGGCGATGTGCGACAGGCTTGAGGCTGTATTTCATATCTCGCTTACCGTCCGGCCGGCCGAGATGACTCATGATCACTACCTTGCATCCATCGGCAAGAAGCGCTTCGATAGTCGGTAAGCTCGACCTGATACGAAAGTCATCGTCGATCTCGCCCTTCTCATTCAGCGGCACGTTGTAATCAGCACGTACGAGTACTGTTTTGTTCGCGAGTACCGCGTCGCGAATTGTCAGTTTAAAAAATTTCCCACCACTCATTAGCTTTATTCTATCATGCCCTTCTCGTACATATCGCGAAAACTCCATTTATCTCTACTTTCGGTCTTGTAACTCCAATAACAATGAGCAGACGCACCGCGATATGCCACCTGCTGCGCGAACACAAACTGCCTCGACTGTTCGTCGCCCAGCCGAAGCGGAAGCGCCCCACTCCACTCACCAACCATCACTGGTTGCATCCACGAGAGCCATTTGATGAAAAGTGAGCGGCGCCCGACGCGCTTGGTCTGCTTACGAAGGGAGCGCCTCTTATTTCTCTCTCCGAAACAATAGTAAAGGTGAATGTCCATCACGACAGGAAACGCTCGTCGCGTCATACCAAAAAATGCAGCCGTCACCATCCATGGGCGAAAGCCATCGGAAAATACAATTCTTGTCCCGGGTCGCGCCACTTTGATCAACGCCCTATACGCCCCTCGATACCACCAGACGAGCCGTAACCCGCTATAATCCATCGATGGCTCATTAAGCAATTCAATACCCCACACATGAGACGCCTCCCAGTACCGTGAAGCAAGTCGACAGAGCATATCGATCGTCTCCTTTTTTGCGCTCCGATTCTTGAGCCACCTAGTACTATGTGACTGGTTACCACTTCCGCTATGGTCTCTTGCATTTTGAGCTCCCGGGGCCCCATGAAGATCAATAAGCAGCTTTAGTCCATACCGCTCTGCAGTATCAACCAACCAGTCAAGTCGCTCAATAGCCCCGACATATGGCGATGCATCTCCAAAAATCCAATACCCTACCGGCACACGGAGTAATTCTATGCCTGCATCTGCACACCACCGTATATCGTCTTCAGTGATAAACGTCGCATGGTGCTGCTCAATCCGCCGCCGACCATTCGTAGTCTGAACCAGCTGATATTCATTCAATGCCGATGAATCCCGAAACAGACTCGGCGTCATCCATCGCTCGATAACCAACCACCCTCCAAGGTTTATTCCCTTTAGCGCCATACCCTCATTGTAAAATAAAACCACCTGCAAAAGGTGGTAAATATGCCTAAAATGATTGACACCTGCCAGCCCCGATAGTATAGCGGGGCCGGCAGGTGAACAACCAGGAACTACTTGAAGAACGGATCCTGCAGAGGCTCGGGCGGCTTGCGCGGCTCCGGAATCTTCGGCGTGGGGTCATCCCCAGCCGAGAAGATCATCTGCGGCCTGTCCGGCCACGATGACAGCCTCGGCGAGACGGACTCGAGCGGCACATGCGAGAACCAAGGATCCTGGCTCATGCCGTCACCTCCATACTCAGAGGCTGCCCAGCGGTGCCGACGAAACGTTCGGCACACATCCTGATCGCCTCGCGCAGCGCGCTCAGCCGGGTACCGACACACGACCCGATACTCCTCAGCTCCGCCGAGATACCGATTCGATCGGCGTCCTCGATGAACTTCTCCGCCATCTGCTCGATCTGCATCGGCACCGTGTCCGTACGCGCACATCGGTAGCTGACCACGAACTCCTTTGCTTCCTCGACCGTGTCGAACTGGACGTGCGGGGCGATGGCATCGGCCAACGCCGCCACCTTGTCTTCATAGCACATAGACTATGGTCTTCCTTCCTGATTGTCATGTACTAACACTGAGAGGTGCTCTGTGCCCCTCGACGAGACCCTATCTAGCAGTCACGCGCGTTAATGTGTAAGGTATACTACTATTGACAAAGCATGTCAAGTATTCTCACATATAGTGTTCTGTCCGCTGCCACGACACTATATAGCGGGGGGGTGCTACCCCTTCTCAAAAGAGAGTTTTTCTGCTAAAATGGGCAAGATCCTATTTGGTCTCATCGTCTAACGGTTAGGACACCAGGTTTTCATCCTGGCAATCCGGGTTCGATTCCCG
>JBKGVB010000009.1:0-5057 GCA_046462475.1 Saccharimonadales bacterium (SeqCode)
AAACGATGGATGAAACAGCAACAACTCAGACGACAGACCTCGAAAGTGCAGTAAATAGCGTTCTCGACACTATTGAGCAAGACCGTGAAAAAGAGATTATTTCACGTCGTTTTGGTCTAACTGACCGCAAAGAAACTCTCGAGCAAATCGGTGAGTTGCTGGGCATCACTCGAGAGCGTGTACGTCAGCTCGAAAAAGCTATCCTCATTCGCCTCAAGATGGCTACCGAAGACGGCAAAGTACCTGCTGTTCGCGAAGTTGAACGCCAAATGGTTCGCCACCTATCAGAGGGCGGTCGCGTCGCTCGCGTAAGTGACCTTGCCGACCGTATCATTGGCGGCACTGCCGATAGCAAGCAGCGCGCGCATGTCGGCTTCCTCTCTGAGCTCGCACCAGGTCTTACTGTCGTATCTGAAAATGACTCGTATCATCACGCGGTCGGCATCAAAGAGCACGGCGACGAAAAGAAAATCAAAGGCAATGTCGATGAAATCGTAAAGACCATCAAGCAGCACGGCGAGCCAATCCAGACCGAAGCCCTGCATGCCAAGCTCAATTACGAGCACCCAGATCATGTTCGTGCACTCGCAAGCATCTCTAAGAACCTTGCAGAACTAAAAGATTACTGGGGACTTACAAAATGGCCGACTGTCAATCCAAAGAACATCCGCGACAAAATCTACGTCATCCTGGCCGACAACGGCAAGCCGATGCACTTTTCTGAAATCGCAAAAGCTATCAAGGGCAGCGACTTTAAGCGTAAGGATGTCACTACACAGGCAATTCACAACGAGCTTATTAAAGACAAGCGCTTCGTCCTCATCGGTCGTGGCATTTACGCACTCGACACCTGGGGCTACTCAAAGGGTACCGTCTCAGATATCATCACCGATGTTTTGAAGAAAGCCGACAAACCAATGCACCGCGACGACATCGTCCGCGAGGTGCTGAAGAGCCGCCAGGTTAAAGAAACTACGATCCTACTAAACCTTCAGAGTAAACCCCAGTTTAAGCGCGTCTCGAAGGCTACCTACCAGCTCGCTGAAGCGAAATAGGTTTGCGTTGAAGCGCCAGAGGTGGGACAATGGAAGGGAGTAAGTGTTTATGAGCATATTCTCTTGGTTTATTGAATTTGTTTTGCAATGGTACGTTTGGATTCCCATCGTAGTTGTTCTTTTATTCCTGACGTGGCGCAACTACAGGACCGCCGAAGTCGTCAGGGAAGTACAGGAAAGTACACTATTAATCCTCGAAATTCCAAAGGCAAACGACAAGTCAGAGCTTGCCGCCGAGCAGCTATTTGCTAGCTTGCACGGTATTTTGCGCGACAAGCAAGAACTCAAGATATCAAAAGGCGTCCAGGAACACCTGAGTTTTGAGATTGCCTCTGTCGGTGGACAAATCCGCTTTTATGTCTGGGTACCGAAGAGTTTGCAGAGCTTTGTCGAAGGCCAGATCTATTCGCAGTATCCAACCGTTCAGATTCATAAGGCCGACGAAGATTACACCTCTCATGACCGTCAGCACACAGTAGTATGCACCAACGAAATCGAGCTAACCGACAGTGAATATCTGCCGATCAAGACATTTCAGAGTTTCGAAGTTGACCCGCTTGCCGGTATCACGGGTACGCTTGCCAAGCTCGAAAATACTGGCGATGAATTATGGGTCCAAGTGCTCGTCCGACCAATTGCCGATGATTGGCACCGAGCTTCAGAGCGATGGATTGAGTCAACAAAAGGTGGCAATCCATTCAACGCGCTCTTTGGTGGCCAAGGATTTGATTTCCGTTGGTTTGCGACATTCTTTGAAGCACTCTGGAAACCACCAGAACATGCTGCCGGCAGCACTGGAGAAAAGGTCCTATCTGAGCGCGAAAAGACACGCGTCTCTGAAGCAGAGAAAAAGGCGACCAAGCTTGGCTATCAGGTAAAGATCCGCCTTGCATACCTCGGTGAGAGCCAGGGTAGCGCTCGTCAGCAAATGCAAGCCATTATCGGTACTTTCAAGCAATTCAACTCAACGAATCTCAATGGCTTCAAGGCAGGCAAGACATCTTTCGAGAAAGAATCGCTCAATGCCCACAAAGCCCGCACATTTGTAGACCGTGGGTTCATCCTCAATATCGAAGAACTCGCTTCGGTCTTCCATCTCCCGCATACCAATGTGGAAACACCAAACATCGTCTGGGCTAGTTCAAAGACCGCCGAACCACCTGCAAAACTTCCAGTCATCACTGGCAACGCCGCCATCGATGAAAATATCTCCGCCTTTGGGGTGACGAATTTCCGCGGCATCAATCATCAGTTCGGTATGCTGCGCTACGACCGCTCACGTCACGTCTATATCATCGGTCAGACCGGTGCCGGTAAGTCTGGTACACTCGAGCTCTTTGCACTTAGCGATATCTTCCACAATCAAGGCTATGCCATCATCGATCCGCACGGTGACTTTGCCATCAACAACATGAAGTTCATTCCTGGCTCACGCCTCGACGACGTCGTATACTTCAACCCGGCCGATACTGCACATCCGCTCGGATTCAACCCACTGGAAGTTATCGATCCAAATATGAAGACAAATATTTCATCAGAAGTCATCGGCGTATTAAAGCGTATGTTTGGCGAATCTTGGGGTCCGCGGCTCGAATATATCCTTCGCTATACCATCCTCGCACTGCTCGACCGCCCAAACACTACCATGCTCGATATCACGCGCATGCTCACCGACAAGAAGTTCCGCAAGGAAACACTAGGCTACTGTACTGATGCCGTCGTCCTGCAATTCTGGAACGTTGAGTTTGCCAGCTGGAACGACAAGTTCCAGGCAGAAGCTATCGCGCCAGTGCTCAACAAGGTGGGGGCGTTTACTGCCAACCCAATCATCCGAAATATCATCGGTCAGCCAAAGTCTACCTTCAATATCCGCCAGATCATGGACGTAGGCAAAATCCTGATCGTCAACCTCTCGAAAGGTTTGATCGGTGAAGACAACGCAGCTATCCTCGGCTCGTTTCTCGTTACCAAGATCCAGCTCGCTGCCATGAGCCGCTCGGATATCCCAAATATCGAAGATCGCCGGCCGTTCTATCTCTATGTCGACGAGTTCCAAAACTTCGCTACTGATTCCTTCGCGACGATTCTGTCTGAGGCGCGTAAGTATGCTCTCAACCTCACCGTTGCCAACCAATACATCTCACAGATGTCAGACACCGTCCGCGACGCTGTCTTTGGCAACGTAGGCACTATGATCTCGTTCCGCGTCTCGGCAGATGACGCGCCGATCCTCTCAAAGCAATTCGAGCCAAACTTTGAAGCGCTCGACCTACTGCAGATGCACAACCGAAACTTCGTGATCAATATGGTAATCAACGGAGAGAAGACACCGGCCTTCTCAGCTCGCACCCTCAATCTGCCGCCGCCGCAGACCGACAATACTGCTCAGATTATCGAAAATACTCGCCGCCATTACAGCCGTCCACGGGCTGAGATCGAAAAGGAAATCGATGAGCTTATCAAACCAGTAGGACAGCAGAATCAGCAGCCAGCGCCTCAGAGCCAGGCCCAAGCAAAACAATGGCCGATCAATGCCCAGTCACAGGTCGTCACGCCATCACAGCCAAAAGCCGATGAATCACACGACCAACAGCCAGCGCCAGCCAAGAAAAAGCGTACTCGCTCTCGCAAGAAAAAATCCACTACTTCAGATGCGCCTACGACACAGACACCAAAGAAAGTTGACGAGACCGAAATCCGTCTTCGCTAGAATACTAGTCAATAATAGGTAAGTCTTCTGTAGTTACGCCCATGATGCTTGCGAATGTATCGATCTTTTGGAACTTGCAGTATTTTATTTCTCTTCCTGCATTGTCGTATATACGGTAATAGTGATCGTAGCTGACTGTCTCGCCCCGGAAGTTCTTAGCCGATGTCGGCTGGTCGATGCGGCGAATATACCAGCCATCTGGCTGCTCTACGAGAATTCGTTTTATCTTTGCATAGTGATTAAATGCCATACCTTCATTGTGACGATAAAATAAAAAATTACAAAGTGCTACACTAGACCCATGGATAATCTTTTCATCAATCCTCTGACTATGGCACTGCTCGTATCGTTCGCGATCAACTTTTCGATGTTCTTTGTTGCGTTTCGCCTCCAGTCGGATAAGCTAACCGACATTTCCTATGCTGCGACCTTTGCCACTATCGCCATTTGGGGATTTATCTTTTCACAAGGGGAGCGGTATCACATCATACTCCTAGTAATGATCCTCATCTGGGCATTACGTCTCGGTGGTTTCTTGCTGTACCGTGTCATAAAGACAGGCAGAGACGCTCGCTTCGACGGCATGAGAGAAGACTTTCTGAAGTTTGGTAAATTCTGGGTCGCACAGGCCATCACTGTCTGGGTGATGATGATCCCTAGCGTATTAGCATTCGGCACCACATCAACCATCGGCCCGCTACAGATAGTTGCCCTAGCCGTATGGCTTATCGGCTTGCTCTGCGAGAGTGTCGCCGACTTCCAAAAGTTCGCTTTTAGCAGGAATCCAAAGAATAAGAATAGATGGATCGAGACTGGCATATGGCAGTACTCCCGCCACCCAAACTATTTCGGAGAGATCCTGATCTGGGTAGGGGTATATATCTATGTTGTGTCCGGCCTTTCGGCCATCCAAGCGATCATCGCACTAGTCAGTCCACTATTTATCATTGCATTACTTCTTTTTGTCAGCGGTATTCCTATTCTCGAAAAGTCTGCCGACAAGCGCTGGGGCAATATCGCAGCCTACAAAGCCTACAAAAAGAAGACAAGTATACTTGTGCCCCTCCCACGCTGGAAATAGTTGCGCAGCCTAGCTTAGCCGCATACTGAGCCCGATGCCACCAAACTCTCTGCATACAAATACCGGCTCATTTTTAGTGCTGAGCGCTTCATCATACTTATAGCCGAGATCGTCAAACTCATACAGACGTTTTATGTCTTGTATGTGGTGAGTGATCATCCAGTTGGCAAATGCGCCGCGCGCTATCTTGGCATGAACCGTGACAAATATC
>JBKGVB010000010.1:0-12663 GCA_046462475.1 Saccharimonadales bacterium (SeqCode)
ACGCGCTAGCTTGAGGGGCTAGTGAGCATTGCGCTCGTGGAGGTTCAAGTCCTCTTCACTGCACCAAAACAAGATCCGGTCTTTCTGACCGGTTTTTGTTTGCTATAATCAATACTGATGGCGCGTTGGCCGAGAAGTTAGGCACTGGTCTGCAAAACCAGGTAGACGGGAGCGTTACCCGTACGTGCCTCCATTAGCTAGGAAGGGCAGAGCCCTTCCGTTTATATTTCAAAAGTGAATTTAAAGTACAGCCCCCTCCTATAAAGATCGGCTTCTGTCTCACATCTTGCAACTTTTAGGGAAAAGTGAAAGTATAAAAGCAGAAGCACTTAATGGGGATGTGGTAGATGGCAATAATCATTCAGACAAAAAATCTGACAAAGAAATACGGGAAGACAGCAGCACTTGATACGCTTAATCTGGAAGTGCGCGAAGGCGAGGTGCTTGGTTATCTGGGGCCGAATGGTGCCGGTAAAACTACCACAATCAGATTGCTCCTTGGGCTTATTAAGCCAACACACGGACATGCAACTATTTTCGGAAAAGATGCAATGCATGACGCGGCAGACATTCATAAGGATATCGCGTATGTACCAGGTGAAACCAGCTACTGGCCGTCTCTCTCTGGGGCGGAAACCTTAAAGCTGCTTGCGAATGTGCATGGCAGTGTTGATGAAGCATACCAGGCAGGGCTGATAAAAAAGTTTGAATTTGATCCAAGTAAAAAAGTAAGGAGCTATTCTAAAGGAAATCGCCAGAAGATTGCGCTTATTGCTGCGTTTGCGTCGCGCGCTCGTTTACTGATCTTTGACGAGCCAACCAGCGGGCTTGATCCCGTGATGGCTAAAGTATTTCGCGATGAAGTCGTAGCAGCCAAACAGCGTGGCCAGACTGTTTTTCTATCTTCACATATGCTTGAAGAAGTAGAGGAACTGTGCGACCGGGTTGCTGTACTCAAAGCGGGAAAGTTAGTTGAGCTCGGCACACTGGATGAGCTGAGGCATTTGTCGGCGATTACAGTTGAGGCAACCTTCAGCAAAACACCTCCTGACGTAAGTAAGCTAAAAGGCGTCAGTAAAGTAGAGGTGCATGATAATTTCTTACGATGCAACATCAATGGATCAATCGACGAATTGCTGAGTGTTGTGGCAAAAGCTCAGCCGATTAGTTTTTTGAGTCGAAAGCCATCTCTCGAAGAGTTGTTTCTGGCGATTTATGATGGGCAAGACGAACTGCATGCAGGAGAGAAATGATGAGGCGATACAATCCGGCGAAAGCGCTAAGGCGTTTTGGGTATAAACAAACTATTCGCGGCGCACTGATCATTGGCATTCTTGGTGGTCTTATGATGGGAGCGTACGGCACAGCGATCGTCAAGGTATATCCGACTGAGAAGTCTCGCCAGGAACTCGTGAAGACATTGGAAGCCGCGCCGGCTATTAATTTTCTTTCTGGTGAAGTAAAGGATGCTGGTACGCCTGCTAGTTATTCAATATATAAATCATTACCGATGATGGTGCTACTTACGTCAATATGGGGGTTAATGGTTGTGACTCGTTTGTTACGCGGCGCCGAAGAGGATGGGCGTCTTGAGTCGCTGGCGAGTGGTGCGATTACGAGGCGGCAGGCGGCAGTGTGGCAGCTCGTTGGGTTCGGATATTCTTTGGCAGTAGGGATTGTAGTGATGTGGGTACTCACAAGCGTGCTGGGCGCTGCGCCACATGTTGATTTATCTCCTGCGAAGGCTTTCTATATGACATTAGCAGTGTTCTTGCCGGGATTGGTATTTGCAGCAGTAGGCGTCCTGACGAGTCAATTGGCACTTACGCGCGGTAAAGCGGTGCTCTATGGCTTAATTCCACTGCTTGCGCTCTATTGTATTCGTGGAGTTGCTAATACGAACGATCAGCTAAACTGGCTCAAGCAACTTTCGCCATTTGGATGGAGTGATTTAATGGACTCAGTGCTCAATCCGCATTTGATTTGGGTCGTGCCATCGGCAGTCTGCGTAGTGATATTTATAGCGATCGGTGTGTACGTGTTGCCTAGGCGTGATTACGGGACAAGCTTGCTGCGTCAGCACAGCGAAGTGCGTTCTAGATTCTACTTGCTTGATTCACCCCTTGCTTTTGCTATGCGTCAAAAGAAGTGGAGTTTCTTCTGGTGGATGATTGCAACCGTGTCGATGGCTCTTTTCATGGCGGCCTTGGCTGGGCTTGTATCGGATTTAATTCATGGTAATAGTTCGCTTGGTGGGTTTTCGGGCTTGCCACCCGAAAAGATAAAGTTACTATTTGTAGGCGAAAGCTTCATGATTTTTAGCCTCATCTTGCTTGCAATGATGATTATTGAGGTAGGGAGCGTCAGGCGTGACGAAGCAAAGGCATACCTTGATAATTTTTTGGTGCAGCCAGTACGTAGACAGAGTTGGTTGGCTTGGCGACTTGTGCTTGCGGTTGGCATGGCGTTGCTGATTGCAGCCATAGCCACGGTAGCTGTGTGGGCTGTGGCTCATGCGCAGCAGGTTGGGTTTAGTGGTCAAGATGCGCTTAATTGCGGTATTGCAGTTGCGAGCGGTATCGTACTAATCGGAGGGATAGGAACCTTTCTGTATGGTATGTGGCCCCGCCTCGGTGTTATTGGCATGACGATTGTCGTTGGTTGGGCATTTGTGGTTGATATTCTCAAGGACCTTTTCCACCTGCAGGACTGGGTAAGTAAGACATCAATTCTATACTATATTCCGGTTGATCCATCAAAATCTCTGGAGTGGGCGGGAGTATTGTGGTTATTCATGATCGGTGTAATGCTGGCAATTGTGGGCATTGTCGCATTTACGAAGCGCGACATAGTCAGCGAATGACGCCGGCACTAGTCTTGCTCTAAAAGGTCTAGTAACTCAGGAAAAGTCGCATCATTGAAATGTCCGCGATCCTCAAAAATATGACTGATCGCATTTGGTAGGTCAGCTTGGAACTTTGCAAGCTCAGAAAAAGGGACAACAGGGTCATCGTTGCTATGGAAAAGATGGATTGATTCAGCACTCGCTGGGAGATTCTTTGCCGATAAGACCTTGAAGCTACCTAGATCTTCGGACGCTTCATCATCATAGCCGCCAGCTATTAAGACTAAGCGCTTGACGGGTTTTGCGACTGGATAGTCATTGAGATATTTCGCAAGAAACATTGCGCCCAGAGAATGGCCAATAATTTGTACATCGTTTCCAAAAAAAGGAATGAGCTTTTCAAAGTATATTTTCCATTCGTCGTAAATTGCATTGTAACCATTCGGGAATGTCGGCAGCAACACATCGGCTTCCGGCATTTGCTCAGCGATCCAGGACTTCCATTTTTTCTGGGGTTTTAGTTGTTCATAGGCAATAGTGCTTGTTTTGAGATGAGTGAGATACCGATCATAAGAGTTGAATGATTCTCCGCCATGAATAATAAGGACTTGTTTCATATTTTCTAGTATACTTGAGAGCAAGCGCGGGTGGCGGAATTGGTAGACGCGAGGGACTTAAAATCCCTTGACCAAAAGTCGTGCGGGTTCGATTCCCGCCCCGCGCACCACGATTTTGATGATACAATAATGCTTATGACATATCTTCTACTTGGACACATCAGTATCGCAGTCGCATTGACGATTCTTATGACATTTCTTTTAACAGCAGGTATTGTGAGGCGAAGTATTTCGCAGCTGCGTCTTTGGATGATTGTAGCGTTTTGTGGCACCTTACTGAGCGGTGTCGGACTCGTAATTGACGGAGCACAGCTCGGGCATGTCTGTCTATTGATGTCAGTCTATAGCGTACTGTCTCTAACAGTGGTTAGATTCTATGATTCTCGCGTGACAGCACTAGAGAAATAGCGTATACTAAAATTACAGAAAATAACGGAGGAGTTAACCAAAATGACGTGGCTATGGATTGTATTAGGAGTCGTTGTATTACTTGTAATCGTTTTCTTTGCAATGTACAACGGTCTTGTAAGGCTGAAGGTTCGTGTCGATGAGGCATGGAGTGATATTACTGTTCAGCTGAAGCGTCGAGCAGACCTGATTCCGAATCTTGTCGAATCGGTAAAAGGCTATGCGGCACACGAGAAGCAAGTATTTGAAGATGTTACAGCTGCACGTTCTGCGGTAGTCAATGCAACCTCGCAAGGTCCAAAGGCAGCTGCGCAAGCTGAAAACCAGTTCGAAGGTGCCTTGAAGAGTCTCTTTGCGGTCGCCGAAGCCTACCCCGACCTTAAGGCAAGCCAGAACTTCCAGCAATTACAAGCAGAGCTGACTGACACGGAAGACAAGATTATGGCTTCGCGTCGTTTTTACAATGGTGGTGTCCGTGATCTCAACACAAAGATCCAAACCGTGCCAACAAATATCGTAGCTGGTATGGCTGGCATTAAGCAGCGCGAATTCTTTGAAGTAGAAGATCAAGCAGCAGTTGAGAAACCTGTCGAAGTAAAGTTCTAGGGACTAACGCTCCTTGTACTCTGCGATTTCAGCCAACAAGCGTAACACTGTCATTATTATGGCAGTGTTTGTTGGCGTAGTTGCAGCGATAGGTTGGGCTATATCAGAAATCTATGGCTATGGCACGAGTACATTGCCGTGGATCATCGGCGCGGCACTTTTATATGCTGCGCTCCAATACTTCATGGCAAGTCGTCTCGCCATGAGTATGAGTGGCGCAACCGAGATTCAAAAAGCGGACAACCCAAGGCTCTGGCGTATTGTCGAGAATCTAGCAATCACCGAAGGTTTACCGATGCCGCGTGTATTTATTATTGATGATCCTGCGCCAAATGCGATGGCGACTGGCCGCAATCCGCAACATGCTATGGTAGCTGCGACCACAGGTATCCTTGATCTTATGACGGATCGCGAGATGACAGCAGTTATGGCCCATGAAATGGGTCACGTAAAGAACTACGATATTCGTGTATCAATGATTGCGTTTGGTCTAGCTAGTGTGATTGGTATCATGAGCGATATTGCACTTCGCATGATGTGGTTTGGTGGCGGCGACCGTCGTGATAACAACAATGCAAACCCAGTCATGCTCATTATTGGTATCGTAGTTATTATTTTGGCACCTATTGTAGCGGCAATGATTCAGCTTGCGATTTCACGCCAGCGTGAATATCTGGCCGACGCTACAAGTGCAATGACAACGCGCGATCCAGAAGGAATGATCGGCGCCTTGCAGAAGCTCGAGACATCGAGTCGGCCAATGCAGCGACAAAACACATCAACGTCACACCTCTTTTTCAATAATCCGCTCAAGTCTGGTGGAATTGCAAATTTGTTTAGTACGCATCCGCCGCTCGAGGAGCGTATTAAGCGCTTGCAGCAAAACAAGGCAAAATTTTAAAGTGAGTTACTATGCCGGCAAAGAAAACATCCAGAGCATCCCAGAAAAAGACCATCGCGCAGCCGAAGAAAACAGGAGCACTTCCTAAAAGAGCAAGTGGCTTTTCGTGGTTGCGTCTGAGATTTGAGCGAACGAGACGCCGTGTGCAGGAATTTCTGATACGCCGTCCGCATCGAAGCTTCCGACGAACGCGAAGACGAGACTATGTGCGTTCGCTGGATATTCCTGGTTACTTTTCTTTTACAAAAAGCGTCTTGCGGGTGCTTTGGCAGCATAAAAAGACCTATGTACTTATGATCATTGCCGTGGCCCTTGCTTCGGCGTTCCTTTCAAGTGTCGCTTCTCAGAGTACTTTTAGTGAGCTTGCAACGACGCTACGCGACACAAGTAAGAATATTTTTTCTGGTGGCTGGGGTGAGCTTGGTAAAGCTGGACTACTGCTGGTTGTGGGTGTAAATGGTACACTTGCTGGATCGCCAACTGACGTACAAAAAGTATACGGTGTACTAATCCTACTATTTACCTGGTTGGTGACGGTTTGGTTGCTTCGCGCACAGCTGGCGGGGAAGAACCCACGCTTACGTGACGGACTCTATAGTGCGGGTGCGCCAATTGTCTCAACATTTTGCTTGGTGCTTTTATTCGCACTGCAACTTGTGCCAGCCGCGATTGCTGCAATTGCGATTAGTACTGTTGTCGGGAGCGATTTGATTCACAATGGCTTTCTATCAATGATATTCTATCTCGTTTGCCTGTTGCTGGCGCTGGTGTCGGTGTACTTAATTGTGAGTACATTTTTCGCATTGGTTATTGTCACGCTGCCGGGTATGTATCCATGGCAGGCACTGAAGACAGCAGGGGATTTAGTGATCGGTCGACGGCTGCGCGTGCTACTGCGTCTTGGCTGGGCGGCGCTTGTTATTGTTTTGGTTTGGGTTGTAATTATGATTCCACTAATCATTTTCGTTACATGGCTTCAGGCGACCTTTACTTGGAGCAGCTGGATACCAATTGTACCAACGGCGCTTACTTTGCTTTCATCGACAACTGTTGTGTTTGCGGCGAGCTATATTTACATGCTTTATAGGGGGATGATTGAAGATGACAGTGCTCCAGCCTAAAGAGCGAGCCGAAGAGCTTCGCAAGCTTATCGATCAATACAGTTACGAATACCATGTTAATGATGCGCCAAGCGTATCGGATGCAGTATATGATGGGCTATTTGCCGAACTCAAACAAATCGAAGCCGAACATCCGGATCTAGTCACGAACGATAGCCCTACGCAACGAGTTGGCAATGAGTTGAAAGGTGGCTTTCAAAAGATACAACACGCAAGTCGCATGCTTAGTCTCAATGATGTATTCGACCGTGTGGAAGTGGAAGCTTGGGTTGGGCGCATGGATAAACTGCTGCCAGGCAGTAAGCACGAATTTTTTGCAGATATAAAGATGGACGGACTGGCATGTTCGCTCATATATGAAGACGGGATATTTACACAGGCGGTCACACGAGGTGATAGTTTTATCGGCGAAGATGTCACAAATAATGTACGTACCATTAAGAATGTTCCATTGCGACTGCGGCAAGAAAAAGGTTTCGAAGTATTTTTGAAAGGTCGAACCGAGATTCGCGGAGAGATCGTTATGCTAAAAGAAGATTTTGAAAAACTCAACGAGCGTCAGCGTAAAAAAGGTGCCGCCGAATTTAAGAATCCACGCAACCTAGCGGCTGGTACGATTCGCCAGCTTGATCCAAAACTTGTAGCGGAGCGTCCGCTGACATTTATTGCCTACGATCTCCTGCGGCAATCTCCAGAGGAGGTGCCGACAAATATGTTTGCTTATGAAGCAATCTCGGCACTTGGTCTGAGACGTAACAAGCAGGCAAGCGTATTTACAAGTCTCAATGATGTTATGCATTTTGTTGACGAGTGGGATAAGCAGCGCCATGAATTGCCATTTAATACCGATGGGCTTGTGATCAAAGTTAATAACCGTACACAGTTTGCTCAGTTGGGCGTTGTCGGCAAGCAACCTCGTGCGGCTGTAGCATATAAATATGCCGCTGAACAAGCAACCACGATCGTGAAGGATATCGTTATCTCAATTGGACGTACTGGCGCGGCGACGCCAGTTGCAGTATTTGATCCAGTTCAGGTGGCGGGCACTACAGTACAGCACGCAAGCCTTCATAATGCCGATGAGATTGCTAGGCTTGAGGTACGGCGCGGCGATACGGTGGTTATCTTTAAGGCGGGTGATATTATTCCTCAAGTCGAGAGTGTCTTAAAGGAGCTGCGTCCAAAAGATTCTCGAGCGATTAATTACGCAGAAGAGTTAAAGCGCCAATATCCAGAGCTCGAGTTTGTGCGTCCGGAAGGTGAAGCTGTCTATCGAGTAAAAGGTTTAACGGGTGATATTATTCTGAAGCGTGCACTTGCACACTTTGTCAGTAAAGGCGCGCTCGACATTGATACGTTTGGTGAGAAGAATGTGATTGCCGTGATTGACGCTGGGTACGTGAAGGATCTTGCCGATATTTACCGTCTGACAAAAGAAGATTTATTAAAGTTAGATCGTTTTGCCGAAATCTCTGCTGCAAAGCTCATTGATGGCATCCAAGACAAAAAACAGCCCGAGCTCGAGCGATTCGTTTATGGACTGGGTATTCGCCACGTAGGTGTGCAGACGGCGATTGATCTCGTGAATCATTTTGGAAGTCTTGAGAATCTGTCACATGCGACAATTGATGAGCTTGAATCAGTCGATGGTGTAGGTAAAGTTGTAGCAGAAAGTATTGCGGCTTGGTTTGCTGATGAGGATAATGAAAAGCTCCTCGCAAAATTTACCGAGCTTGGCGTAAAGCCACATTTTGAAAAGAAATCTGGTAAGTTTGCTGGGCAAAGCTTCGTTGTTACCGGCACACTCGAATCAATGGGGCGTGATGAGGCTGCGGAAAAAATTCGTGCGCTAGGCGGTACTTTCCAGACCACAGTAGCAAAGGATACGACTTACTTGGTAGCGGGTGGTAAGGTGGGTGCGAGTAAGCTCAAGAAAGCTGAGCAATATGGCACGAAGATTATTAATGAAGCAGAATTTTTAAGCTTACTATGAATATCGATGATATCGTAAAACTATCCGAACTACTTGGCGAAATGGGACATGTTAAGCGAGCGACGAAGCTTCCGAATCATGAAGATGAATCCGATTCGCATCACAGCTTCTCTCTTGCGCTGATCTCCTATCATATTGCAGCTACTCATTGTCCTGAGCTCGACGCAAGCAAGGTGATGCTATTTGCTCTGTGCCATGATCTCCTTGAGATTATTACTGGTGATGAAAACACACTTCATTACACTCCAGAGCAGCATGCAGCAAAGCACGCTAAGGAGCAGGCAGCTCTTAGTGAATTTGATGAAGTATTCGCGAAGTATCCAGAATTACGCGAGGCTATGTATCAATATGAGAGGCTTGATACTCCCGAGGCCGCGACAGTTTTTGTATTAGATAAAGCCTGTACGACCTGGACGCATCATCCGCATAGAGCGGAATATGCGCGTCGCAATAATATTCATACAAAGGAAGACGTCGAAGCATGGGCTGAGCGCCAACGAGTTAAATTTAGCGATCGTCTCAACGCTGAGCCACCAAAAGCAATTCTAGAGATATACGAACAGTCATTCGTGGCGCTAAAGGAGCTCTATAATGAATAATCCTGAGCCAGAAATAATTGAAAAAGGAAAGTATCGCCACAATAAGACAGGAAATTTGTATGAAGTGTTGGGTGTTGCTTTGCAGACTGAAACAAGCGAACAGCTTGTGATTTATAAGGCTCTGTACGGCAGCAAGTATGAACTTTTCGCTCGACCATATCCTATGTTTGTAGAAAAAGTTGAAATCAATAATGAAATGAAACCACGATTCGAGAAAGTTAAAGATTAAGAATGAGCAAAGTTGTATTCGTAACTGGCAATCCGGAAAAAGCAATGAGCTTTGCGAGGCATATTGGCATGGAGATTGCACATGAACCCGCCGAGCTGGATGAAATTCAGACAACGAATCATAAAGAACTTGTTGAACATAAAGTACGTCAGGCATACGATCAGCTTAAATGTCCTGTTATCGTCGAGGATGTATTCTTTACATACGAAGCATGGGGTAGCTTGCCTGGGCCGTTCGTGAAATTTTTCGTCAATGAAGAGCAAGGTCCGGAGCGAATGTGTCGTATGCTGGATGGGTTTGAGAATCGCCGTGCAATCGCAGCGTGTATGATTGGCTATTTTGACGGCAAGAAAATGAAGCTTATCGAAGGAAGTATATCTGGGGTAGTTGCCGAGCATCCACGTGGAGCAGGCGGCTACGGATTTGATCGAGTCTTTGAGCCGGATGGATTTAACGGCTCGACGGCCGCTGAATTAGAGGGGGTAGACTATGATAAGTATTACGCAACAATTAAGCCGTTTGCTGAGTTGCGCGAGTTTTTACAAAAGAGTGTAGAATAAAAAGTAATCATGAACGCAATCGAAACCGAGGAATTGAGCGTCAAAAAGGGTAAAACTGAAATTTTACATGCACTTAATCTTGCCATAAGATCCGGAACACTGACGGGACTTATCGGACCGAGCGGATCAGGAAAAACGACGCTAATGCGAAGTATTGTCGGCGTGCAGAAGTATGATGGCCAATTGACAGTGCTTGGCAGGTCGGCCGGTGATAAGCGACTCAGGCCAAAAATTGGTTATGTCACTCAAAATCCTGCGGTCTATGGCGACCTAACGATTGCGCAGAATTTGGTCTATTTCGCAGCGATTGTCGGCGTATCGAAATCTCGAGTTGATTATGTACTCGAGAGCGTGCAACTCACTATGCACAAGCACCAATTAGTCAATTCACTATCGGGTGGTCAGAGGGCACGTGTTAGCCTGGCGGTAGCTCTGCTCGGTGATCCGGAACTGCTTGTGCTCGACGAGCCAACCGTAGGACTTGATCCGATTCTTCGCAATGAACTTTGGGCACAGTTTGCTGAACTAGCCAGCCAAGGAAAAACGCTGCTCATTTCAAGCCACGTTATGGATGAGGCTGAGCGTTGTGACGATTTGGTGTTGATTCGCGATGGTGAGATTTTATGGAATGATGCGCGTGAAGACTTACTGAAAAAGACACATACCGCAAGTGTTGGTGAGGCATTTGTCGCCATGATCCAGGAGGTTGCATAGATATGTATCATCTACGCGCTACATTTGCGACGAGCAAGCGTATCATTGAACAATTGCTTCATGACAAGCGTTCGATTGCATTGATGTTTCTTGCGCCGACATTGCTCATGAGCTTGCTGTGGTGGGTATTTTCCGATAATACTAAGGTGTTTGATGCTGTCGCTCCGGCAATGCTTGGAGTATTCCCATTTGTCATAATGTTTTTGATCACAAGTATTACGACGTTGCGCGAACGAACGAGCGGTACACTCGAACGGTTGATGACGATGCGAGTGGGCAAGGCGGATATTATTTTCGGCTATGCGCTGGCATTTAGCTTGTTTGGGATTATTCAGTCTCTGATTACCAGCACCGTAGCAATCTATCTGCTTAATATGAACGTAGAGGGTCCGCAGTGGTTTGTGATTGTTGTCGCAATTGCTGATACACTGCTTGGTGTAACGCTCGGATTATTTACGAGTGCATTTGCTCGTACCGAGTTCCAGGCGGTGCAATTTTTACCCGCACTTATATTTCCGCAAATTATTGTATGCGGTTTATTTGTACCGCTATCGCAACTGCCAAATGCTCTGGAGACGATCGCCTATTGTTTACCCCTGACATATGCGGTCGATGCGCTCAATCGTGTTACTGAGCAAGCCAATATCGTGAGTGAAATGTGGCGTGATGTATGGGTGGTGGGTGGATTTATTGCAGCAGCGCTGGCACTAGCGAGCTTAACCCTGCGCCGACGTACGAAATAGCGTAGAATGAAGACGTGGATAGATTAAAACGTCACAGCAGAAAAACGGCCATTGGCGTCATTGGCGGTATCGTATTGATTGCAGGTATTATTATGATTCCATACCCTGGGCCGGGGTGGCTCGTGGTATTTATTGGCTTAGGTATTTTAGCGCAGGAATTTCCATGGGCCCAAAAGGTGCTTGATTATGCCAAGAGTAGATATGACGCTTGGCAAGACTGGTTGAGAGAACAGTCACTTGTCATAAAGGCGATTTTTTGGGCATTAACTTGTGTTGTAGTAATCGTGACGGTTTGGCTGCTAAATGGCTATGGATTATTAAATCACTGGTTCCATCTTCATCAAGACTGGATTGACTCGCCACTGTTCAAATAAAAGAGGAGCCTTTCTGGGCTCCTCTTTTATGTCTACTACCAGCTACGCTGACGGAATGATCCGCCATCGCGTGGCTTGTCTTCTTTTGGACGAGCGAGTGAGACATTGATCTCGCGACCGTCAAGCTCTTTACCGTTGAGCTGATCGACTGCTTTTTGGTTGTCGTCGTCGTTTTCCATTTCGACAAAACCAAAGCCTTTCGAACGGCCAGATTCGCGGTCAGTAATGACACGCGCTGAAGCAACTGGTCCAATTTGCTCAAAATGAGCCTTGAGCCCGTCGTCAGTTGTTGCGTAGGCAAGACTACCTACGAAAAGATTTTGTGAAGCCATGTTTCTTGGTTCTCCTTTATTACTTATATTTTCAGAGAGACCACACGTGTGAAACACAAAATAGCTTCTGAACACTTCTATTTAAGCACAATTTGCTAAAAAACGATAATCCTTATCAGAGCAACGACCGCAAGAGCGGTAAATGTAACGTTCACAATGAAAGATTGGAAGGCTCTGTGGCGATAGGTGACGATCGCAAGTCCGAGCGCTCCAATGCCAGATAATAGATAGTAGAGAATAGAGCTACCAGATATGAAGCCGAGACTCAGGAGGCCGTAGCTCGTTAAGATGCCCACAGAGCCAACCCAGCCAGCAGCTTCAGCCAATTGACTGCGTTTTAAGTGTTTAATTTTTCGTTCCATCCGAATTATCGTATCATGCTTGCGCTTTTTTAGAAAACAGCGCATAATTCTAAGCAAGCTGGTACGCATTGGGGTACCGATGCGGATTAACACAAACACTTTTCCACCACGTCCCGTGCCCCGGGTGGGCGCGTAGCAGCGATGAATTCACCTCTAGTGCTAGGGGTGAATTTTTGCTACAATACCTTGGCTCGGGGCATTAGCTCATTTGGCTAGAGCGCTTCGCTGGCAGCGAAGAGGTGAGCGGTTCGAATCCGCT
>JBKGVB010000011.1:0-34355 GCA_046462475.1 Saccharimonadales bacterium (SeqCode)
GGTGCAAGCGTGCGCCGAAGCCACCCGTGCCAACTCCAAAGAAGATGGTCGCCGGATTGCTGCGCCACAGCTTGATGCTCCTTTCGGACATAGATAAGCGAGAGGTGGTTGAACTCTCGACATAACCTGCACTCTTCTGTGCTTTAGAGGACGAAGACGGTGAGGCTGTAGGTGTTTGCTCGGGTAGTGTAATGATACCAAGGGTAATCTGGCTTAGTGCTCGTTGGTCGGCCGTATAGCCGGAGATCGAATCACGTGTATTGAGAGAGGCTGCGCCTGCAATAACCAAGCCGCCCGCCACCAGACTTAGGATGCCGAGTCCGACAAGCAGAAGTCCGCCCTGCCATTTTTTCATGCAGACAATGAGAATGATCGCAATAATTATGGCAGCGATGAGACCGCCCCGTGACAATGTCAGTACGAGCAGGGTAGACGTGAAGATGAGGCCAGCTATGAATTTCCAGTCGCGATTTCCTTTGAGGAAAGTGTAACTTAGCCAGGCGAATGGTATAAGGAGTAGGCTTGCAAAAAATTGTGGCTCAAGAGCAAGTCCTACCGGGCGAGCGACACCAAAATGACCCGACTGGTACATTGCAGGCAAAAGAGTCGCGTTTGCACTAAAACCAAATGCATCGCCAAAGATCTGCCATAGTGCAACAATCGCGGAGATACTGAATCCGATTCCTAGGATTAATAAAGTAAGCTGAGATTCCTTCTTTAATATCGGCCACCACACAATGACGGAGCTTGCGAGACCCGCCATGAGCCACAAGAACCCAGCGGTGAATAGCGCGCGCGTTGGATTTGGGCTCCAGAGCGCAGTAATAGTGGCGTAAAGTGAGAACGCTATCAAAAAACGCCATGGCCAAGAGCGTAATAATGTGCCCCGATTCCTCCACAGCTGCTTCACAGACAAGGTAACTACGATGAGGGTGGTTATGTAGAGTGCCGATACATCGATATGAACTCCTGCAATGCTACCGAGCTGCAGCAACGGAAGGTAACTACAAACTAAACAACCCAAGTTTATGAGGAGTGCAAGAAATGGCCATGGAAAACGTGCAAGTTTCATATAGATATTGTCGAGTGTTCGTCGAAAAAATACAACATGCTTTTGTTTTAAATGCTCGGAGAGTCTTGTATACTAAAGGGAATAATTTATGCGAAAAAATAACCGAAGTCTTGATGGTTTCGTGTCGCGAAACAGCGGCCGTTCTATTGGCAATTCTAGTTCACATCCAACCCTGGGGATACCAAACCGCCGTGCCAATCTAGGCCGGATGGAAGGCGTGCAGATGACAAGTGGTACATTACCAGTTCCAGTGTCGAAGCAGGAGATAGATGCCTCGCTCAGGGATATTGATGATGAGAATTACGATCAGCCGCGCCGGCGCCGTGGGCTTTTTGGTCGCCGCAAGGAAAAGAAGCCGATTTCGCGTAGGCGAAAAATTATCAAAAGAATTATTATATTTATCGTTACTGTCCTTTTGCTCATAGGAGGATATCTCGGTATTCAAGCGTGGCTTGCAAGTTCGCAAGTCTTCCAGGGAAATCTCTTTAGCTTTTTTGAGAACAAGCCGCTAAAAACAGATGCAAATGGCCGTACGAATATTCTGATCTACGGTACCTCAGGTAGTGTGAAGGATCATCGTCATGATGGGGCAGATCTTACTGACTCGATCATGCTGCTGTCGGTAGATCAGAAAGCGAAAAATGCGTACATGGTCAGCTTCCCGCGCGACCTTTGGGTGGATTATGGTGCAGCCTGTACATCGGGCTATCAAGGGAAGATTAATGTCTTGTGGACATGCTATTCGAATGGGGGTGAGAATGAGCAAGCTGGTGCAAATGCGCTCGAGAAGCAAATCTCTGCAGTAACAGGCATGTCGATCCAATACTATGCACACGTAAACTGGGCAGTACTTGTGAGCGCGGTGAATGCGGTCGGTGGTGTGGATGTAGATGTAAAGGGCGATGGCGAATGCTATGCGCCATATACTGGTGGTGTTGTCGATGCAAATATGAAGATTGCCTATAAGGGCGGTGTGCATCATATGAACGGTGTGCAGGCGCTCTCATTCTCCCGTGCTCGTGGTGATATTGCGCCGAATTGTGGGGTCGATCGTGGTGATTACGACCGCCAGTTGAATCAGCAGAAGGTAATCAAGGCACTGCAGGCAAAAGCCTTGAGCGCAGGCACTCTTACGAATGTCGGAAAGGTATCCGCGCTAATGGATTCATTTGGCAAGAATCTTCGTACAGATTTCCAGACGAGTGAAATCCAAACATTGATGCGTCTTGGCAAGGAAATTTCGGGTGATAAGATCGTATCTGTTCCGCTCGTTGGAGACGGTATTGACCTTATAGGTGGCCAAATGATCAATGGACAGAGTGCACAGGTGCCGACAGCTGGACAGGGAGACTACTCTGCGATTAAGACGTATCTTCGCAAGAAGATTTATGCGGGGGCGATTGAGAAGGAGAATGCCCTGGTTGCGCTCTATAACGGAAGTGGTATTGAGGGCTATGCAGCGGATCAAAAGACTACACTTGAGAACGACGGTTTTACGGTCTCAAGTGTTGCCAACGCTCCGTCGGGCACCTATGGAACAGTTGAGATTTATGATCTGACAAATGGCAAGAAACCAAGCAGTATCAAGAAACTTGAATCAATCTATAGCGTGACGGCGAAGAAGACTACGAGTCCGATCACTGCGCCAAGCGGCACAAGTATCGTTGTGGTGTTCGGTCGTACATCTGGCAGTAATTAGTAGATTTTTCTGATACAATTAAGAGCGAACTATGGAATTTTTACGACCATCACGTCGCAGGACGCTACTGAGCGAAATTGTGTACGTGCTTCTGAATGTTGGTGTTGCTGCAGTTATATTTGCCGTGGTGCTTACCGTGGTGAGTCCGCTGCCTGCATATCTGCTGATACTGCTAAGTAAGTGGCGTGTTCTTGCGGTCCGGCCGCAGTATTGGGTGACAAATATCGTGAGCAATGCAGTCGATATTATCATTGGCATCAGTGTCGTGACATTGCTGTACGCGGCTAGCGGCGCGATATATATGCAGATTCTCCTGACCGTTCTTTATATTGCATGGCTTCTGTTCTTGAAGCCTCAGTCGAAGCGTACGTTTGTTGTCTTACAGGCTGGCGTGGGACTTTTCCTCGGCATTGAGGCGCTTGCGACGGTATCGTATAGTTGGTGGTCATCAGCGGTGGTGCTCGTGATGTGGGTTATTGGTGTGACGACAGCGCGCCATGCTCTAGGGGCATATAAAGAGTCGCATTTTGCACTCCTTAGCTTTGTCTGGGGAGTGATTGTCGCAGAGTTAGGCTGGATGTTCTATCACTGGCAATTCGCATATCAATTGCCCGGAGCTGGAGGGCTTATGTTGGCGCAATCTGCAATCATCATAACGCTTCTCGGATTTTTGGCTGAGCGTGGATATGTGAGCTACTATCACCATAAAGTTATTCGGTTCAGTGATATGATCTTGCCGCTGCTGTTCGTATCGAGTTGTATTATCGTCCTTCTTACAATCTTTAATGTTATTCAACATAATCTCAGCTTTATTAATTAATCTTTAGGGCAAAGGAGGGACTATTACAAATGGAAGAAAAAATACAGAGTCCAGTTGAACAAGTCGAAACGTCTACCGTAGCACCAGATCAGCCAGCGGCATCAGAGCGAACCTCGACAAGACAGAAGCGACGAATATGGCCTGCTTCGGCATTGGTCGCACTATGCTTTGTCGCAGCATTTGGTGGTGGTCTCATTGCTACGAGGTTGGGTACCTCAAATAGCTCAGTGACAAACTTTACTAGCGCAAAGAATGACGGTAATCTTGTTGTAAGCAAGAACGAGCAAGATCTATCTACACTGGCACAGAAAGTCTCGCCAAGCGTCGTCTCGATTGTAACTCAGGTTACCTCTAATCTCGGCCAGGTTGGACAAGCGGCAGGAACGGGCATGGTGATTAGTAAAAATGGATACATCATGACGAACAGGCATGTCATCAGTGGTGCATCGAACGCAACGGTGATTATGGCAAATGGTACGACATATAAAAATGTTCCTGTTGTAGGCGTGGATCCACTGAACGACGTCGCCTTTTTAAAGGTGAATGGAGTAAATAACTTAACACCAATTGCCATTGGTGATTCGAAGACCGTGCGTGTTGGACAGGCTGTAGTTGCGATTGGTAACGCGCTTGGTCAGTACCAAAATACGGTAACGACAGGGATTATTTCCGGACTTGGGAGGCCGGTTGTTGCCTCAAGCGATGGAGGAGACAGTTCGAATTCTGAGAACCTAAGCGATCTACTCCAGACTGATGCGGCGATCAATGAAGGTAATTCAGGTGGTCCGCTACTCAATATGAGCGGTCAGGTGATAGGGATGAACACGGCGATTGCTGCTAATGCTCAGAGTATTGGTTTTGCGATCCCTATTGGCGCTACAAAAGGTGAGATTGAACAACTGATCAAGACAGGTAAGGTAGTGCGTGCATATATTGGGGTGCAATACATCGCCGTCACTCCAGAGGTAAAGGCGCAGTATGATCTTCCAGTTGATGCGGGTGATTACGTGATGAGTCAGTCGGGTCCGGCGGTGCAATCAGGCAGCCCTGCAGCACGAGCAGGCATCCAAAATCACGATATCCTCCTGAAGGTAAATGGTGAAGCAATCGGTCCCGGCAAGAGTGTTTCGACATTGATCGGTGAATTCCAGCCAGGCGATACAATTCAGCTGACTATCCTTCGGGGCGGTAAAGAGATCACAAAGACCGTTACGCTAGGACAGTTTAAGTAGAAGAGAGGCGAAGCTCTCGTCCTAAGGAAGTCAATTCTTAGAAAAGACGGCGGCGAATTTAGTTTGTTTTTGCAGGGAAAAGTCGTTTTCCTTTGCTATGCGATTAATATCATTCCACTGGCGTGGATCGGCCTCGAAAATTGCAATACCGCCAGGTTTCATGCGGCCAGACAGTTGTTCGAAGCACTTTCGGATCAGTTTGAGTCCGTTCTCGCTGGCGAATAGTGCTTCAGGAGGTTCGTTGTTTGTCTCAAGGGATCGGTCCCATGATTCATCGACATACGGAAGATTCGCAAGAACGATGTCGGGTGAATAGGGGTAAGTATCAAGCAGATTGCTCTCGATAATTTTTACGTCAACATTGAGAGCGGCAGCATTTTTTGTTGCTACTGCTAGTGCTGGTTTGCTGGTATCGACCAAGGCAACCTCAAGCTCGGGGTGAAACAGCTTGGCAGTTATACCAAGGCATCCGCTCCCCGTACCGATATCAACTAACCGTATGATTTTTTCGGGAAAAAGGGATGTCTGGCCAAGTTGTTCGTTAAGTAGCTCGATAATTTGCTCGCTTTCGGGTCGAGGAATTAGTACGCGTGGGGAAACTGCGAAGAGGTGGCCATAGAATTCCTTGTGACCAATGATGTAGGCGACTGGCACGTGATCAAGACGGAGATCAATCCGAGCATTCGCAATTTCCTGGAGTCTTATATCGACCATGTCATCGGCATGTGCATGAAGGTAGGTCCGATTTTTCTTGAGCGTATGTGCGAGTAAAATCTCACTATCAAGACGTGCTGATTCGATACCAGCGCTTGCCAGCTGTTTGGTTGCCTCCGAAAGCCACTCGCGTATTGTCATACTGGCAGCATATCACCTCTGTTATAAATAGGCAAACTATTGACAAATTAGCATAAGCGTGATAGTATGTGATCTATGAATTACGAAAAGCAAACAACACCTGATCGAAACGTGCGTCTAAGCCGCCGAGGCAGGGCTGCTCTTGTGGCTACCGGTGCCGTTCTTGTTGCTGGTATTGGCATGGGTGTGGAGGCAGCTGGCGATAATGGCAGTGAGACTATCCCGACACATTCGTATGTCGTTGTGCCTGGTGATACGCTATGGAATATTGCCAAGGATGATGTAGATGGTGGCGCAAGTCACACGGGTGAGATTGTCCAGAAGATCGAAGATGACCCTGCCAACAAGCAAGCGCTCGAAAATGGTCAGATTGATCCTGGCGAAGTGCTTCAGGTTCCAGACTCGGCAAAATAAATAGATTAAACGTCGGCGTTTTTCGCTTTAAGCTCGCGCTCGTAAGCCGCGAGCTTTTCGACCAGGTCGTCGATGTCGCCATTCATAGCTTGCGGAATACCGGAGCGTGAATAGCCAATGCGATGATCGGTGATGCGATCTTGCGGGTAGTTGTAGGTACGGATTTTCTCACTACGATCGCCAGAACCAATCAGGGAGCGGCGCTCGGCGGTGAGCTTAGCTTGCTCTTCGTCAATTTTTATCTGCATGAGGCGGCTACGGAGCACGCTCATAGCTTTTTCTTTATTCTTTAACTGTGATTTTTCATCTTGATTAGAGACAACAAGACCAGAAGGCAGGTGAGTGATGCGTACTGCTGAGTCGGTCGTATTGACGCTCTGACCACCATGACCAGAAGCGCGGAAGATGTCTACGCGGAGGTCTTTGGCATCGATCTCGATATCGGTTTCTTCGGCTTCGGGAAGAACGGCGACGGTTGCGGTTGAGGTATGAATACGTCCTTGCGATTCAGTGGCTGGGACGCGTTGCACGCGGTGAACGCCGGACTCGAATTTGAAGGTAGCGTAGGGCATATCACCCTTGATTTCGAAGATAACTTCTTTGTAGCCACCATTGTCTGAACGGTTTTCGCTCATGAGATCTGTCTTGAAGTCATGTGCTTCACAGTAGCGCAGATACATGCGGTAGAGGTCACCAGCGAAAATTGCTGCTTCGTCACCACCGGCCCCGGCGCGGATTTCCATGATGACATTTTTTTCATCATTCGGATCTTTCGGCGTCAGCATAACAAATAGTTTCTCTTCGAGTTCTTCTAGCTCCTTTTCAAGCAAAGGAAGCTCTTCTTTGGCGAGTTCAGCCAGTTCATCTCCACCATTTGCAAGTTCCTTTGCATCAATGATCTGCTTCTCGAGGCTGTCGCGTCGTTCGCCCGCGGCGATGAGATCCTCGAGTTCTGAGAGGCGGCGGTTTTTGCTACCAAAGTCAGGCGAGCTAAATGCGTCAGGACGTGAGAGAAAATCGGTCAGTTCAGACTTTTCAGCAGTGAGGACATCGAGATCGAGTGAAATCTTTGGCATATTATTTCCTGTTCGTTACTATTATTGCATATAAAATAGGCTGCCTTGTAGGTTAAGACAGCCTATTTTAATATCGCTACTTGTCTGAGCTGGCTTTTTTGGCTTTTTCGGCAGATTTTTTCTTTGCCTTATTTGCCAATTGCTTGCGGCGCTCTTCGGCAGCTTTTTGACGTGCTGCAAAGCGGTCGACACGACCTTCGGTGTCGATAATCTTCTCTTCACCAGTAAAGAACGGGTGAGAAGCGCTGGAAATATGGACCTTTACGAGTGGATACGTATTGCCATCTTCCCATTTGATAGTTTCGTCCGTCGCTGCCGTAGATTGCGTCAAAAACGCAAAGCCCGCAACGTCGTCGCTAAATACGACCGGACGATATGTCTGTGGGTGAATACTGCTTTTCATAACTACCAATTGTATCTGTTTTGGAGCAAAATGTCAAAGGGTCTTTGCTGGTTTTGACGAACTGTCGTGGATTGTGTCATCAATCACTGCTTGGGCTGGTTGTTCATGGTGAAATGGATTCGGAAGTGAGATGCCGTGGCGGCGCGAATGTTCGGCAACGATTTTTTCGTGAAGCTTACTGAGTGAGCGAGCGACACCAGGGCGTGTGGCGATTTGCTTGAACTCTTGGTTAAGCTCATTGAGTTCGTCGTCTGTTAACTCCTCGAGGTTGACGTAATGCATGCGAGCACCTTTTGTCGCGCGAATGAGCTCATCGAGTTTGATCTGCACTGCTTTGCTATCTCGATTTTGAGTGTTTTGAATGAGGAATACCATAAGGAACGTAACAATCGTCGTACCCGTGTTGATGATGAGCTGCCATGTGTCGGAGTAATGAAAAATAGGTCCCGATGTAGCCCAAAAAATGATAATACACACTGCCGCAAGAAATACCCCTGCGCTTCCGGCCCATTCTGACACACGGCCAGCGATTATTCGAAACTTATTTTTTACCATATGCCAATCATATCGTATATGGTTATTTTGTCCAGTATATCGTAGGGGGTGACCAGTAGACTTACGGTAGTTATTGTGGTAGGATATCTACTGTAACAATTTTAATGAAGCAACGCGTGCAGATATCCTAAACAACTTAGGGCACGCGCGAAGGGAGAAGGATATCATGGCAGGAAATGCTGTTGATATAAAGGCTCTATACGAAGCCGGTGTTCATTTCGGACACAAAACAAGTCGTTGGCACCCTAAAATGGCGCCATACATTCACTCAAAGCGTCAGGATTCGCATATTATCGACCTGGCAAAAACTGTCGAAGGTCTTGAGGTGGCATTGCCATTCTTGACCAAGACTGCAGCTGCAGGCAAGAAAGTACTCTTTGTCGGTACAAAAAAGCAACTAAAGGACATCGTACGTGAAGCTGCTGAGTCTGCTGACCAGCCATATGTCGTGAATCGTTGGGTTGGCGGTATGCTCACAAATGTCGGTACGATGACACAACAAATCAAGAAACTCCACGATCTCGAGCGCCGCATGGCATCGGGTGATCTTGAAAAGCGCTACAACAAGCTCGAGGTACAGCGTTTCCAGGAAGAAATCGACCAGCTTAACGAAAAATATGGTGGTATCAAGGCATTGAACGGCCAGCCAGGTGCAGTAGTAGTGCTTGATACGATTTCAGATGCAAACGCAGTTCGCGAAGCAAAGCGTCTTGGTGTGCCAGTGATCGGTGTTGTCGACACAAATGCCAATCCAGATGCGGTTGACTACGTGATTCCAGGTAATGACGATGCAGTAAAAGGCTCGAAGTTGCTTCTCGATTACTTTGTAGCGGCAATTCAAGCTGGCGCTGGCGCTAAGAAAGAAGAGGAGAAAAAGTAGTGGGCGTGACGATTGACGACATTAAGAAGCTAAAAGAACTGACTGGTATCGGTCTGACTGATGCAAAAGTAGCATTGGTTGATGCCGATGGTGATTTCGATAAGGCTCTTGAAGCGCTTCGTAAAAAAGGCCTTACAAAGGCTGAGAAAAAAGGTGATCGCGAGACGCGTGAAGGTATCGTTGATGCATATGTTCACTCTGGTCGTATCGGTGTAGTGGTCGAAGTTAACTGCGAGACTGACTTTGTGGCCCGCCTTGATGAGTTCAAAGAATTTGCTCACCAGATTGCAATGCAGATTGCAGCAATGGCGCCAAAGTATGCGAACATTGAAGACATTCCTACTGAAGAATACGAAGCAAAGAAGAAAGAACTTCTCGAAAGCGACGCTCTGAAGGGCAAGCCTGCAGAGATGGCTGAGAAGATTGTTGAAGGACAGCTTAAGAAGCATTTTGCTGAACAAGTTCTGACTGAGCAGGCGTTTGTACTTGATGACAGTATGACTGTTGGCGAGCGTATTAAGCAGCAGATCGCAAAGAATGGCGAAAACATCCGTGTTTCACAGTTCAAGCGAATTGAGCTTGGTGTAACAGAGTAGCCAAGACGTCTGTCTCTAAAATAGCCCCTCAATACGGGGCTATTTTTATAGGTTGATTACTTTGGCGTCAATCTTGAGCTTGTCGCGTAAGTCGGTAGCGGTAATGATTGTTTGATGATGTTCAAGAACCTTCAGGAGTTGTTGCTCGCGTGAGATATCGAGTTCAGAGAAAACATCGTCCATCAGAATAAGCGGATCGGTGCCGAAGGCGTCTTTCTGCAGTTCGATCTCGAGCAGCTTGTAGGCGAGCATAATTGTACGTAATTCGCCGCGCGACGCTGTTTCGGCAGCTTGGTGGCTGTCGAGCGAAATCATAATATCGTCGCGTTGCGGACCTGAGCTGGTATAGCCTCGTAAGGCGTCATTTTGATGATTTCTCTGAAGTGTGCTGAGGATTTTTTGGCGAGTTGTTTCGATAGATTCGAACTCGGCAGAAGATGCTGCGGAGACAATGTGCTCGCTGCCAGCTAGTTCGGAGTAGAGCTTTGAGATATGTTGATTGCTGTGGGCGATAAAATTGGCACGGGCTTTGATGATTGTGGTAGCAAGCTCGACAAATTTTACGTCCCAGGCGAACATATGACTCTCCCATGCGCCGTGGCTCATCGTCTCGTATTGCTTGAGTAATTCATTGCGCTGGGCTAATGTGCGAGTAAAACGATTAAGGACGGTGGAATACGTAGGGCTCAGCCGGGCGATGACACCATCAAAGAACTCACGGCGTCTGGAAGGTGAGCCAGACAAAACACGAAGTTCTTCCGGGTCGAATAGGACAATGGGCAGGCGCTGAGCCGGGCTAAGCCTCGCGGATTTTTTGCCATTAATAGTAAATTCTTTGTTTATCTTGCTATCAGGACTGAGGCTAAGCCTCGCGCGCCGTTCATCACTTGAGGAGAAGACGGCTTTGGTCTCGCTTGTTGTCTGATCGTGGCTAATCATGTCACGATCCCTGCCTTTAAAGGAAGTGCCTCTGTAAAGAAGGTAGATGCTTTCTAGCAAGCTGGTCTTTCCTTGACCATTTTTACCCAAAATGACTGTCATATGTTCGTCAAACTGACACGAAAAAAGCTCGTGTGAGCGGACGTTATAAACTGAAAGTTCTGACAGAGACATGTACCTAGTATAACCCGGGAAAGATAAGAGGAAGAGAGCTTTGCTTTTTCCATGTGATGAAGCGTTACGTGGAACGTGGTTCTGGTATATAATTATCATAAGAGAAAGCGAGGAATAATGTTTGATACTGATGCATATGAACTAAAGATGGACCAGGCCCTGGAGCATTTTGGTGAGGAGCTCAAAAAAGTGCGTACAGGCCGAGCGCATCCAGATATGCTGGCTGGTGTTCTCGTGGAGGCATATGGCAGTAAAATGCCACTTAACCAGGTGGCGAATGTCACAGTGCCGGAGCCGCAGCAACTTGTTGTGACACCATTTGACCCAAGTAATATCGCGGCAATTACGGTAGCAATTCGTGACAATCAAAGCCTTGGTTTTAACCCGAGCGACGATGGGCGCGTCGTGCGCGTGCCGATTCCAGCTCTTACTGAAGAGCGCCGCCGCGACATGGTAAAGCTACTCGGTGAAAAGGTAGAAAATGCCCGTATTGCCCTCAGGAATGTCCGCCAAGATGGCATCAAAGATGCAAAACGCAAGAAAGATGCGAAAGAACTGTCAGAAGATGACGTAAAGGCGGTAGAGAAAGAATTTGATCGCTTGATGGGTGAATACCAGTCAAAAATCGAAGAACAATTCAAGGCTAAAGAGGCCGAGGTGATGACCGTTTAATGGCATCGCCATACGAAGGCTTGGCTATTTATAACGAGCCAATTCAAGTAGCTGCTGGCAAGCTACTTGATGGATTTGCAGAGCAACTACCGGAGCGTTCGGAAGTAGCTCAGTGGGCTCTTGATCAGGTGAAAGAATACACTCTGCGCCCAAGCAAACGAATCCGCGGCAGCCTGGCTGCAGCAGCTTATGATCAGGCAAGGGGCGGCCAGCTCCTGCAGGCTGGCATAGAGCTTGGCGCGGCGATTGAGATCGTACAAAACTATCTACTGATTATCGATGATGTGATCGACCGCTCGGCAACTCGGCGAGGCAAGCCGACGATTCATCGGCTGTATCACGAAAAGATGAAGAGTGATGAGCGTGAAGCAGATATGGTGGCGATCTTGATCGGATCACTGCCGGGCCAGAGCGTGAACTATGTTGTAAGTCAGATCGATGAGCGTCCCGAGGCCAAGCTTGCTGTTATCCGTATGCTGACGCTTGATCTAACGATTACAGATCTGGCACAAATTGATGATATTCGTCATCAATTTGGACGAGAAATCTCCAAAGAAGAGCTCTTGCGAAAATATGAACAAAAAAGTAGTTATTATTCGTTTGTAAATCCTCTGGCGTGCGGACTTGTGCTTGCAGGACAGGATGAAGTGTCGGCACGGCACGATGCAGAGCAATTTGGATTGCCGGCAGGCATTGCTTTTCAGTTACGTGATGACTATCTCGGTGTATTTGGTGATGTTGAGAAGACAGGTAAGCCGAATCTCGACGACATGCGGGAGGGAAAGTATACGCTCATGGTCAGCTTGGCGGCAGAAAAAGCTAATGAAATGCAGATGGCTACACTACGCCATGTACTTGGCAATGAACAGGCTGGAGAGGTAGAGTTGCAGGAGTTGCAAACGGTTCTCTCTGATACTGAAGCCGCAAGCGAGGCGATGAATAAGGCCGAGGAGTATGCTCACAGTGCGCAGCGCGCCGCACAAAATGCTACATCATGGAGTAAAGCATTCGGAGAATTATTGGGTGGTTTGGTAGAATTTTCGATTCGGAGGAACGCATGAAAGAATATACACCTGTACACGTTGGATTTATTGTTGATGGTAATCGTCGCTGGGCAAAAGGGCATGGGCTTCCTGCGTATGAGGGGCACTTAGCAGGCTACAATGCACTGCAAGAGGTACTGCTTGAGACGCTTCGTCAAGGAGTAAAATACGCCAGTGCCTATGTATTTAGTACGGAGAACTGGAAGCGCAGCGAAGAAGAAGTTGGTCGATTAATGGGACTGCTTCTTCGCGTTTTAAAGGCTGACTTGCCGATTTTTATTGAAAACGACGTTCGTCTGCGGGTAATTGGTGCGCGCGAGGGTCTATCGAAAGCGCTTATTAAAGCTATCGACGATGCGGAAGAGAAGACAAAAGACTTGAAATCTGGAGAATTGCTGCTGTGCCTCAATTACGGGGGGCAGCTCGAGATTGCTGATGCGGTTAAAAAAATTGTTCGAAGCGGAGTTGATGCAGAGAGTATTACGGTTGAACTCATCTCACAGCATATGTATGCGCCAGAGGTGCCGCCGTGTGACTTGATCGTACGTACGAGTGGCGAACAGCGTCTTTCTAACTTTATGCTATGGCGAGCAGCGTACAGTGAGTTTATATTTGTTGATAAAAATTGGCCGGACATGACGCGCGACGACGTGACTGATATACTGGAGGAATATAGTAAACGCGAACGTAGGATAGGGAAATAAACATGCTGATTATTGGAATTATCACCGGCCTTATAATACTTGTGCTGCTTGTTGCGGTGCATGAGCTTGGGCATGGTATTGTAGCCAGGCGTAATGGGGTGGTTGTCGAGGAATTTGGTATTGGATTTCCTCCGAGAGCGTGGGGTAAGAAGATTAAAAATAGTATTTTGGGCAAGAACGTTCAATATACGCTGAACTGGCTTCCACTTGGTGGGTTCGTGAAGCTTCAGGGTGAGCATGACGCTGCGGATAAAAAGGGCGACTATGGTGCAGCCAGTTACTGGGTGAAAACAAAGATCCTGCTCGCTGGTGTGTTGATGAACTGGCTTGTAGCAGTGGTGCTGCTAACAGTCTTGGCATTGTTTGGATTGCCAAAAATTATTGAGAATCAGTTTAGTGTACCGGCGGACACGATTGTGAAATCGGAGCCATTGCAACTTTCGTATGTTGCGAATGGCTCACCGGCGCAGAAAGCCGGATTAAAGCAAAGCGACCGGCTGCTGCGAATTAATGGCGTAAAGATCGCTTCACCACAGATGCTCTCTGACACAACAAAAGACGATCGTGGTAAGACGGTTGAGATTATTTATGCCCGAAATGGCACAGAATACACCACTCATGCATCGCTTCATGAGACCAACAACAATGGACAGGGTTATCTGGGCGTTAGCGCCTCGCAGCGCCAGCAGCTGCGCACAACGTGGTCTGCGCCAATCGTTGGTGTCGGGGTAACAGCTCAGTTTACATGGGTGACGTTAAAGGGAACTGCGCTGATCGCTTGGGATGCCGTGAAGGGCCTCGCGCAGAGTCTCAGCTTCAACAAAGACACGCGAAAGCATGGTGCCGAAGAGATTTCTACAGTGAGTCAAAGTGTAGCGGGGCCTGTGGGTATTCTAGGAGTTATCTTCCCAGAAGCGCAGGCGGCGGGTCTTGGGTCTTTGGTTTTCTTGACAGCAATCATCTCGCTCTCTCTGGCGGTCATGAATATTTTGCCGATTCCAGCACTCGACGGTGGTCGCTGGTGGACGATGACTTACTATCGTTTGCGCCGCAAGAAGCTTACAAAAGAGCGTGAGGAGCGTGTGCAGACGATCGGCTTTATGGTGTTAATGGCGCTAGTGATCCTAGTGACATGGGCGGATGTCGGTAAGCTCTTCCGTTAAGTCGCACGGGTGGCGACGTCTTGGCGTAGGCGTTGGGCTTGCGGTGTGGGTGGTCATTGCCTTTGTTGCTGGCGAACTGCTGACGGTTGGTATTGCCCAAGCGGTCAATAGCGTATATCCCTTGGCGACCATTAAGCCTGTCGTGCTGAATACTGTACTTGATGCAGTTGCCTACGCACTTGCACTGGCGGTAACTATTGTAGTGCCATGGCGGCTTATGAAGCGAAGTAAAATAACTCGGAAAGAGTTGGGTGTGCAGCGCTTTCCGGACTGGCCAGATCTGTTACTTGGACCAGTTGCGACTATTCCGTATTTTATACTGAGTTCGCTGTTTGCGGTTATTGCTATGCAGGTTATACCAGGCTTTAATCTTGATCAGGCTCAGGGTACGGGCTACAGCAATCTCACAGAGCGAAGCGCGCTATTGCTGGCGTTTATTATGCTGGTGGTGATCGCGCCTGTGGTTGAGGAGACGCTATTTCGCGGATATCTCTATGGGAAAATACGCAAACACCTAGGATTAATCGTAAGTGCACTACTAACTAGCGTGGCATTTGCTATGTTGCATATTCCAGGGGTTAGTGACTCGGGTGCATTGCAGTGGCAGTGGAATGTGGCAGTGGATGTCTTTGCGCTTAGCCTGGTACTTTGCCTGCTACGTGAAGTCACGGGGAGTATTTGGGCTGGGGTCTTGCTGCATATGACAAAAAATACGATCGCGTTTTACGTTCTCTTTATTATGCCGATAATGCTACACTAGAACTGATGATACGAATTGGTATGATATTCCATCCGGTTGTTGCGCCACCCCTTGGTGGGTTACTTTGCCTTTAGATGAGAGATAGAATGTCAACGAAATGAGATGAGGAATATATGCGAGTATCGAAACTATTCACGAAAACACTAAAAAATGCACCAGCTGATGAAGTAGCGAAAAATGCCCAGTTATTAATCCGGGCGGGGTATGTCTATAAGGAAATGGCTGGCGCTTATGCGTATCTCCCACTTGGCTTGCGAGTCGTTGAAAAGATCAAACAGATCGTACGCGAAGAAATGAATGCAATCAATTCAAATGAACTGATCATGACGACCCTGCAGCGTAAGGACGTTTGGGAAAAGACCACTCGCTGGGATGATGAAGTGGTGGATGTGTGGTTCAAGACTAAGTTGAAGGACGACACGGAACTTGGCCTTGGCTGGAGTCATGAAGAGCCAATTGTCGAGATGATGAAGCAGTATATCAATAGCTATAAGGATTTACCAATTAGCTTGTATCAATTCCAGACGAAGATGCGTAATGAGCTTCGGGCAAAAAGTGGTATTATGCGTGGTCGTGAGTTCATCATGAAGGATATGTACTCATTTCATGCATCGAAAGAGGATCTTGATGCCTACTACAATCAGACCATTGAGGCATATAAGCGAGTATATAATCGCTTAGGTATTGGAAATGATACATATGTTACATTTGCAAGCGGCGGTGCATTTACAAAGTTTAGCCACGAATTTCAGACGATTTGCGATGCAGGTGAAGACGTGATCTACCTGCATCGTGAAAAGAACATCGCTATCAATGAAGAAGTGATCGATGATGCGGTAAAAGAGCTCAATATCTCTCGAGATGAACTCGAGCAGGTAAAGACAGCCGAAGTGGGCAATATCTTTAATTTTGGAACACAGAAAACTGACGAGATGGATCTTTACTTTACAGGTGACGACGGCAAGCGGCATTCGCTTTACATTGGGTCGTATGGGATCGGTGTGACGCGTGTTATGGGTGTAATCGCCGAGAAGATGAGCGATGACAAGGGGCTGGTGTGGCCAGAAGCTATTGCGCCATTTACTGTGTATCTGGTGTCGATTGGCGAGCAGGGCAGTGCTAAGGCAGACGAACTGTACGAAGAGCTGACAAGCCAAGGCGTAGAAGTGCTTTATGATGATCGTGATGAGCGTCCTGGCGCAAAGTTTGCTGACGCCGAGCTTATGGGAATTCCGTACCGCGTGACAGTAAGCGACCGTGGAATAGAAGCTGGTGAATATGAGCTGACAAATCGTGCCAGTGGTGAGACGGAAAAGCTATCGATGGATGAGCTTCGCACCAAACTACTCAAGCTTGTGTAGTCAGTTCTCCTTCGCATACAATGGCGCATATGGAAGCGCAGGAACCGGCTATTGAGAAGTATGTATATATATCCCTCGATGAGGCGAATGGCTTTATTGAGCGGTTGTTTGACGGAAGTGTTCCGGCCGTATCCTATGAGGCGCTGGCGATCAGGGGCGTCGTAAGCCGGCTTGTTGGCAACCTTGAAATCACCGTGACAGGTCATGAGACACAATATGTAGTGTCAATCAAAAAAAGAGAACACTATAATAATGTTTGACACGTGAACACATAATTGATACAATTGGGTTGTTGTAGACAAAAAGTCTCTGCGAGGGTTTACAAATAGCAATATATTATAGTGGTGCTCCAAAAGGGCGCCACTTTCTACACTTTATTACGGATAATCGAAGGAATAATATGAAAAAAGCATACCAATTGACTGTTGATGGAAAAAAAGAACTTGAAGCAGAGCTTGGCAGCCTGAAGGCTCGTCGAGGCGAAATCGCTGAGAAAATTGCCGCCGCCCGTGATTACGGTGATCTCTCTGAAAATGCAGAATATGACGCGGCCCGCGAAGAGCAAGGACTTGTTGAGAGCCGTATTGCGGAAATCGAGGATATTCTTCAGAACGCTGAACTTATTAAGGCATCACGAGCATCAACCGTTGGTATCGGCAGTAAAGTTGAACTGAAAAACGGCAGCAAGAAGGTGGTCTACCATGTGGTTGGTCCTGTGGAGGCAAACCCAATTGAAGGAAAAATCTCTGATGAATCACCAATCGGTCAGGCACTGATCGGCAAAAAAGTTGGCGACAAAGCTACTGTCACCACGCCAAAAGGCAATATCGAATACGAAATTATTGCAATCTAAGCCGCAGGCTTATCAACGGACCTGTCGTAGAGCCAAGGGTATTCAACCTGATGGCTCGGTACGCGGGTTGCTAGATGCTCGCGATTGACAATATCTCGGGCTTTCGCGAACGACATACCCTTTTGTGACTCGACTTTTTCAAAAGCTGCCTGCAAGGTAATAGTAGCTCCCTTTGAACCGGCATGTTCGATAGCAAATAGCGCAAGGTCACGCGTTTCTTGTGAGCGAGCTACTTCCCAGGCGTCGATTGTACTCTCGATCTGGCCTGTGCCAAGTGCGATGCCGTAAGCTTTTTTGGCTGCTTCGTGCTCCTGAATACGCAGTTGGTCTAGGGTGTCGTGTGAAGTGCTGTCGATGATGGGATTAATTGCTTCGTCAGGTAACTGTTCGGAAAGCTGTGCGGCTTGCTCGAGGCGAGTAAAAGGATCAACGGTATCTTGAAGCGCTTGCAGTACTTCGGCTTGGGCGACTTGTTGCTGAGATGTTTCTGGCTGCAGAGCAAGTGAAATGAGTCGGTCGATCAAGAGACTCTTGAGCCGTCTGGTTCGCTCTGGCTGATCAGTGGTAGGGTGGTTATCGAAGTGGTTCATATAAATAGTGCAATTTATTTATTTTTTATGAAGTTCTACCTCCATTAAACTCCTTGGGTTAAGGAAAAGCAAGAGCTTTTTTAGCAGATGTTTTTAATGGCGCTTCTCGAGAGAATGCGGTACAATAGCTGGTAATGGCGACACTGCAAGATTATAGAGACGAACGGCTGCGAAAATTGGCCGAGTTGAAAGACCTGGGAGTTGATACTTATCCAGCTGATACGCACCGTACACATATGGCGAGTGAAGTTGTTGCTGAATTCGATAATCTACAAAACCAGGATGTAACAGTAGCGGGGCGTATCGTATCGATTCGTAGCTTCGGAAAGCTGGCGTTTATCAAACTTCGTGATGCAAGCGGAGACGTACAACTGTACTTACAAGCCGATAGTGTTGCACCGCTTGATGCGTCTCGGGGTGTGCTTGGTATGAAAGAGCTGAAATTGCTCGATACCGGTGACTTTATTGAGGCAAGCGGCGAAATGACCGTTACAAAAACTGGCGAAAAGTCTGTTGGTGTAAAGCAGCTTCGTTTGCTTGCAAAAGCACTGCGTCCAATGCCAGAGGCTCTGACGAACAAAGAAGAGCGTTTCCGCCGTCGCTATGTCGATATGAACGTAAATCCTGACGTACGCGCGCGATTTATTCGCCGCAGTAAGTTTTGGCAGGCAACTCGTGATTTTTTGAATACCAGGGGCTTTTATGAAGTAAATATTCCCGTACTTGAACACACGACGGGTGGTGCTGACGCAAATCCTTTCGTCACGCATATGGATGCGCTTGATGATCAGCAATTTTACCTCCGTATTTCGCACGAGCTTCCTTTGAAGCGTTTGCTTGGTGCCGGATTTGAAAGAGTCTATGACCTTGGCCCGCGCTTTAGAAATGAAAATTATTCGGATGAACATTTGCCAGAGCATGTGGCAATGGAATGGTACTGGGCGTATGCCGACTGGCAAGAGGGCATTGCGTTCCAGGAGGAAATGTTCAAGTATATCCTGAAAGAAACATTTGGAACGCTGCAATTTCAGCTTGGTAGATTTGATGTCAACCTCGAAGGCGACTGGGAGCGTTGGGATTACGCCGAGACTATCCAAAATCGCTACGGGATTGATCCCTTCAACTGCACACTCGATGAAGTGAAAAAGGCCCTGGCTGACAATAATCTTGAAGTTGAACAGACTGAAAATAAAGCGCGTGGCATCGATAAGCTCTGGAAAAATATTCGTAAAGATGTCGTTGGTCCTATATGGCTCGTAAATACACCGACATTTGTTTCGCCCCTTTCAAAGGTAAATCCAGATCGTCCGGAAACAACACAGCGAGCGCAAGTGGTAATTGCTGGCTCGGAACTCTGTAATCTATTTAGTGAGCTAAATGATCCAATCGATCAGTTGAATCGCTTTAAAGAGCAGCAGCAGATGCGCGATGCAGGTGATGATGAAGCGATGATGCTTGATATCGACTATGTAGAGATGCTCGAATATGGCATGCCGCCAGCCTGTGGGCTTGGCTTTTCTGAGCGAGTATTCTGGATCTTTGAAGGAGTGACTGCGCGCGAAGGTGTGCCATTTCCGCAGCTGAGGCACGAGATTGATGAGACTACAAAGAGTATCTATCCAGACGTGAAGCTTTGATGCTCCGCGCTAGTGCTACAATGGGACTAGCAACAATAAAGAGGGTAGAGAATATGACTTGGTTTCGGACAAAAATTGCGGTAGTAACTGGACTTTTAGTCATGGCAATCGTAGCGCTTCTTCCTCAGTCGGCGTATGCATCGGTCAATGACTTTAAGATCACCAACTACACGATCGACTATACGCTCTCACGCGATGCAAATAACGACAATCGATCAGTTCTCAAGACGGTGGAGACGATCACAGCAGAGTTTCCGGGAATTAACCAAAATCACGGTATCGAACGTGCTATTCCAAAAGAGTATGACGGGCACCCCGTCGATGTGACGATCAATTCCATCACGGATCAATCAGGTGCCTCGCTCAATTATTCTACGTACACCAGCAATGGCAATAAAGTGCTGCGGATTGGTGATGCAAGTACCTATGTGCATGGCGCAAAAACTTATGTCATCACTTATACGCAGTACGATGTGACGAAATTTTTCTCTGATACGAAAGACGACGAGTTCTATTGGGACACAAATGGAACGGAGTGGGCTGTGCCTATTGGTAATCTGTCGGTCACCCTTCATGTTGATGCTGCGACAGCGGAACGACTCAATGGTCAAGTTGCCTGCTACAAGGGAGCCGCAGGATCTTCAGATCAATGTATGCTCACGCGTGAAGGGGACGCCTACCATGTTCGGGTAGAGAATCTTAATGGCGGTCAGAATGTAACAATCGCGGTTGGATTTCAGCCGGGAACATTTGGGACATACAAACAATCCCCACTTCAGCAGATTTTTGCAATTGCAATATATGTATGGTTTGGATTGCTTGCGGTTGGCTTTGCGATCATTATATGGCTTTCTCAGAAATGGAATAATTGGTCCAATCGAAAAAAAGAAGTCGGGACGATTATTCCAGAATATATTCCGCCGAAAGATACGAGCGTTACTACAGCAGCGAGCATTCTTTCCAATGGCGCGAAAGCCTTTGCTGCGCAACTTGTTGATTTTGCGGTCCGTCATTATGTAAAAATCTATGAGGTTGATAGGAAGTGGCTGTTTGGTTCGAAAGATTATGAGATAGAGATTGTCCGCGATATCGCAGATCTTCATCCGGAAGAGCGAGAAATTTTACATGATATTTTTTCAGGCAGTACGTCTGTCGGGTCGCGTCTCAAAATGAGTTCGCTGAAAAACAATAACTCGGTATATATGAGCACTTTAGACAATGATAAAAAACTCAATAAACTTATTCGTGGCACATATGGGCTTAGGGCGAAAGATCCGATAAAGTCAGGTTGGTTCAAGCGAGCTGGGTGGATATTGTTACTACTTGCTATTGTACTGTTAAATCCTATCTTGTTTCTCGCTTCAATCGGGGCCTTTGTAGGAGGTGCTATGCTATATCCATTAACCGACAAGGGCCTTGAGCTTTATCGTTATATGGAAGGTCTCAAGCTCTATATTAAAGTGGCTGAAGCAGAGCGGCTCAAAATGTTGCAAAGTCCCGAAGGGGCAGAAAAGGTGGGCGCCATTGATCCAAGTGACCCAAAGCAAATGGTAAAACTATATGAGCGAACGCTGCCATACGCAATCCTATTTGGGCAAGAAACAGAATGGAATAAACAACTCGGTGCTTATTATGAATCAATGGGATCGCAGCCTGATTGGTATAGTGGAAACGCAGTATTTAACGCGGCTGCATTTAGTACGGCTATGAATAACTTTTCGACAACTTCATCGTATACGGCAGCGAGCAGTTCCTCGTCTGGAGGTTCGAGTGGCGGTGGTTTCTCCGGTGGTGGCGGCGGTGGTGGCGGCGGCGGAGGCTGGTAAAGCGACTATGCTACACTAATACTATGAAGAGGGAGATTGTTTCTATTGATGGCTTTGGCATGTCGTTTGGCGATGTGAATGTCATTGATAAATTATCTTTTGTAGTCAAACGGGGCGAGACATTTGGGCTGCTTGGCTCCAACGGTTCAGGCAAGACGACTACTCTGAGGGCTCTACTAGGAATTTATACTCCGACACGTGGCAAACTGCTTATCGATGGCCAGCCATACCGTGTGGATGGCGGGGTGAAGCTCGGCTACTTGCCAGAAGAGCGTGGACTCTATAAAAAAGAGAACGTCATAGACGTCATGACATATTTTGGTCAGTTAAAAGGCATGTCACGCCAAGCAGCGCATGACGATTCAATGAGCTTTCTTGAGCGTGTAAAGCTTGCCGATAAGGCGAAAACACGCCTTGATAAGCTTTCTGGTGGTCAGCAGCAGAAAGTACAGCTTGGTGTGACGGTACTTAACGACCCAGAGCTATTGATTCTCGACGAGCCGACGAAGGGGTTTGATCCGGTAAATCGAAAATTGTTGATGGATATCATTGAAGAGCACCAGAAAAAAGGTGCGACGGTCGTGTTTGTGTCTCACCAGATGGAAGAGGTAGAGCGGCTGTGTGATCGTATTATCCTTCTGAAAAATGGCAAGGCGGCCGCATATGGCACCGTCAAGGATGTCCGTAAGAAATTCGATGGCAAATCACTTGATGAGATCTTTCTTCACGTATATGGAGAGAAAGCGGGGCAGGAATAATGCACAATCTTGGTACTGTATTTCGTTTTGAAGTCGCTAGGACGCTGAAGAAGAAGAGTTTTTGGATCGTCAGCCTTCTATTTCCAATCGGGATTGGGGCGATTGCTGGAGTAATTTATTTTTCAAATAAGGCGACGAACGAAGCTTCGAAGAATTCGGCAAAGCAACAGTTTAGTTTTGAAGTGCTTGATGACTCGCGTACGGTGTCGCTCGGTGCTATCGCGGCATTGAAGGGCATTATGGTGACATCGGTAGAACAGGGTATTAGCGATGTTGAGCACGGTAAGGTTGACGCATTCTTCTACTATCCGAAAAATGTTTCAAAAGATCGTATTGAAGTATATGGCAAAGACGTAGGACTGTTTGATAACGGTCGCTATGAATCTGTGGCCAAATTGCTACTAAGCCAATCGGTCGCTGCTAAGGTCTCGGAAAATACTGCTGCTGTGCTCTCAGGTAAGATAGGGGTCGACAGTACGACATACAAGGATGGCAAAGCGTATGATGGTCTTCAGGAGATGATCGTACCTGGAGTATTCCTGATTCTTTTCTATATTATGATCGCGACGTTTGGTAATCAAATGCTGAACGCAACGACAGAAGAAAAGGAGAATCGCGTGATTGAGATGATTCTTACGACGATTGAAACACGAGCGCTTATTGTCGGGAAAATATTCTCACTGATTGTACTCGGTTTTGTGCAGATGTTGATAGTTTTGACGCCGGTTGTCATCGGCTATATCTTCTTGCACGACAAATTAAGTTTACCTAGTCTTGACCTCAGCCACTTGGTCTTTAATTGGCCACGTATCGGCATCGGTTTTTTGATCTTCGCGATTAGTTTCATTATGTTCACAGGGCTCTTGGTCGCAATTGGCGCTGCAGCACCTACTGCCAAAGAAGCAGGTAGTTTCTTCGGGATCGTTATGATTCTAATCTTCGGTCCACTATACGCTGTGACCCTATTTATCTCATCACCAAACGCACCGATTGTGCAGTTCTTGAGCTACTTCCCGCTAACAGCGCCAATTCCGCTACTCCTGAGAAATGCAGTAGGGAACTTAGAGTATTGGCAAGCGGGAATAGCCATAGCGGTACTCATTGCTACAGCTGTTGTAGTAATGGCGTTGGGTATACGAGCATTTCGCTACGGAGCACTTGAATATAGTAGGCGACTGACACTGAAAGAAATATTGAGTAAACGTTCCTAAAAGCTGCATATTGACTGGGGCAAAACTTGGTAAGTTACATTTATCTTGACTTTCATAGGTACTATGTATAACATAGATGTATGGAACAAAAAGGTTACACAGCAGAAGAAGTAGACGCCTACACGTCCGGGCTTGTCACGCAAATGCGTAAAGGCTTTCTGAGCTATTGTATGTTACGTGTATGTTCGGGCGGGCCAAAGTATACAAGCGAAATAATCGCTGCATTACATAAAGCAGAGCTTGTTGTAGTGGAAGGGACGATGTATCCGCTTCTAAGCCGACTGCAAAAAGATGGACTGTTGAGCTATGAGTGGCAGGAAAGCGAACAGGGTCCACCTAGAAAGTATTATCAGATAACTCCGTTTGGAGCGGCTGTCGCAAAACATACGGGCGAAGAAATAACAAAATTGACGACGACATTGAAGAAACTATAAGGAGTAACCATGAAAGAGATTACGACAATCCATATCGCACGTACGCCATACGAGGTGGAGCTGGCTGCAAAGAAAGCACTCGGTGAATATCTTGATAAGATCGCTGCGGCGCTGCACGACGATGAAACCTACGGAGAAGTTGAGGCGCGAATCGTTGACATCTTGCGTGAGCATAAGGTAGCACGCGGAGATGTTATTACCGAAAAAGAAGTGTCAATGATTATGGCGCAATTAGGTGAGCCAAAAGATTTTATTGATGAGTCGGAAAAGACAAGTGTGAGCGAGGGCAGTGAGCAGAGTGTGACGGTAAAACGCTTCTTCCGCGATCAAGACAGAGGATTGCTTGGTGGTGTGCTTGCGGGAATCGCGAATTATTTCGGAGTCGACGTGATATGGATCCGACTTGGCTGGGTAATTTTGACACTCATGAGTGGCGGAGCATTCATCGTCGGTTATATCTTGCTATGGGTCATCATGCCGCCAGCAAGGACTGCTGCTGAAAAGCTGCAATCGCGCGGAGAGAAAGTAACCCTCGGTGCCTTGAAGCAAGAATCAAGCGAAAAGGCGGTCGAGCGTTCCGAACGGTCGAAGCCGCTCGTTGTCTTGCTGCGTGCCGCTTTGGCTATCGGGTTTGGTCTTGCGGCATTTGGTGCATTGGCCCTCATTGCCTTTGTTTTGGGAGCTCGAGCGCCAATTTTCGACGCCGCACAGATCTATCCGGGTGGCGCGCCATGGGTGATCGCGGCGCTTGGCATTATGGTAGTCTGTGGATTGCTCTTTACCGCTCTGATGATTCTCTTGAGTTATATGAGCGCCGCCTGGCGAGTCACGAAGCGCCTCGTCATAGTATCCGGTGTGATCGTGGCGCTCGGTACGGTACTGACGATGACTGCAATAGGTGTTGGTCAGTACGGGTTGCAGCTTGTGAGTAATGTAAAAATAGACAGCACAACCAGCACGACCGATAAGCTTGAGGGCGTATCATCTGCAATGATTGATAGTAATGTGCCATTTAACTATCATGTCGTTGCCGGGCAGCCTCGTGTGACCGTGGCATCTCCTCAAGGTTCGTCGAAGCCAGACGTCAGTATTACGAAGAATGGTAAAAAAGCTGTGATTAAGGCGAACTGCCAGATACAACAGGTATTCTGTGGTAACTCTCGTGTCGACATATATGGGCCTGTGCTCGAGGCCATAGACATACCACAGGCAACAAACGGGTTTAATTTCTCATACGAAACCACAGGCCAAAAGGTATTGCGAGCTCAGGTTCGCGCAACATCACTCGAGCTGCAGGGCACAATCAACCGAATAGATGCTTCGATCGGAAGGGGTGCGGTACTGACGGCAAACTATCTTGCGACGATTGATACATTGAATGCTACGCTTGCGCCAAATGCGGCATTGTCATTGGGTGATGCAAAACACCTCAGTGTGTCTGTCCCGACTGGCTGTAAAGCAGATGATATAACGGACAATCAGACGGCACTCAGTATGGGCGCAATAGGACAGCTCACGGTAAATAGTAAAAAAATGACCGCAGAACAGCTCGCTCAAAGTAGTTTTTACTGCGTAAGCCTTAACCGTTAATGATACAATTGTTGTAAGTAGAGAGGAAAAAAATGAATCTATTGCACGCGATACTGCTAGGAATTGTCGAAGGTCTTACGGAGTTTCTGCCAGTTTCAAGTACAGGGCATCTGACTATCGTTGAAAAGTTGCTGGGGTATCAGATCGATGCCGTTGGTATTACAGCGTTTACTGCGATCATTCAGATCGGCTCCATTCTCGCAGCCGTGCTTTATTTCCGCAAAGATATTGTGCGCGTAGCGGGTGCGTGGCTCGGAGGAATCATAGACACAAAGAAGCGCTCAAATTTTGACTATAAATTGGGCTGGTATATCATCATCGGGTCAATTCCTGTAGCAATCGTTGGTCTGCTGCTTAAGCACGAGATCGAAACAGGATTCCGTAGTTTGTGGTTTGTGGTTGCTGGATTAATTCTCTGGGCGGGCGTGATGTGGTTTGCAGACCGGTACGAAGACAAGCTGCGCAAGCCTCGCGGGGAAGAGACGACTACGTGGCGTGATACGCTCATCATTGGGCTGGCCCAGTGTTTTGCACTCATTCCAGGGGTGAGTCGCTCTGGGGCGACGATTTCGGCTGGACTTTTGAGGGGTATTGATCGAGTTGCGGCGACACGGTTGAGCTTCTTCTTGGGAATTCCTGCACTGATTGCAGCCGGAGGTTTAGAAAGTGTCACTCAGGCAAAACATATCTCAGAAGGGATTGGGTGGGGACCGACAATTATCGCAACGATCGTTGCTTTTGTAGTCGGATATGTGGCGATTGCATGGTTGCTCAAATTCATCTCTCGTCATAACTTCTCGATATTTATTTGGTATCGATTGGCGATTGGTGGAATTATTGCACTATTAATACTTACTGGAACGATAGGAGCGGTGTAGTGATTGAGATACATGCAGTTAGTAAAATTTATGGGAAGAAGAAAAATACATTTGCTGCGTTGTCGGATGTGAGTTTCCAGATTCCAGCGGGACAGATTGCAGCAGTTGTCGGTAAATCTGGTTCGGGCAAATCAACTCTCATGCATGTCATGAGTGGGCTTGACCACGCAACGAGCGGAGAAGTGGTGGTAAATGGCGAAAGCTTGAATAAAATGAAGCAAAAAAATATCGATAAATTTCGAGCCCATCAAATGAGCTTTATCTTCCAGAGCTTTTTCGTGCAAGGTAATGAGACATGTTATGACAACGTCAGTCTACCGCTCGAAATTGCCAATGTGCCATATGCCCGTCGTCAGAAAATGATCAAAGATGCCCTAAAGGCAGTAGAGCTTGAAGATAAAATTCGCTCAAAAGCAAAAGACCTTTCTGGCGGTCAAAAGCAGCGGCTTGCGATTGCTCGAGCTATTGTAAACCAGCCAAAAATTCTTTTTGCTGATGAGCCGACAGGAAATCTGGACTCGGTAACGGGTGAGAGAATCGAAACGTTGTTATTTGATTATGCACGTAATCATGACGCTACATTGATTATCGTGACCCACGATAGCGACCTCGCAAGTAAATGTGATCGAGAGATTCATATGAAGGATGGTCGTCTTGTAAAAGATACTACTGCGGCGAAGAAAGCGAAGGTAAAGGCATGAGAACAACTGATATTATTCGACGTGCCGGACGTAATTTGCGTCAGGCAAAAGTTCGTACATTACTCACAGCCTTAGCGATTAGCGTCGGAGCATTCACGATTACGTTGGCGCTAGCAGCTGGGACGGGTGGCAAAGAGTACACAGATAGCTTAATCCATAACAATGGCGATGCGCGAAGTCTTAGTGTTTTCGCGAAGACTGCTTCTGAGGGTGATACATCCGGCCCGAAGAAATATGGCGCTTCTGAAGCCAGCCAGGGGTTGCTGGGTAAAAAAGATGTTGATCGCATTGAGAAAGTGGCAGGCGTGGAGAGTGTAACGCCAATGTATAACGTCAACGCTACGTATATGGTTGGGCCAAGCGGAGTTAAATATGATACCAGTTTGACAATCAAGGACGACCAGACAAATATTCCTCTCACTGCCGGATCACTCAGGAACAATCAGCCAAGTGCGGGCAAGGTAGTTGTATCAGACAGTTACGTCAAGGCACTTGGATTTAACAGCGCTAAAGATGCAATCGGTAAGACGATTACTCTGCGCATCGACAAACCTCAGTTGTATCCAGGTCAGCCGGTCACTGGTAAGAAGATGGCATTTACTATCGAAGCGGTTGATAAAAAATCTGACACCGTTCTTAGGTATTCGGAAGGTGTACGGGTGTCTGCAGGTGATGGCAAGGCGATCTACGACTACCAAAATATTACCGGCAAGGACCAATATTACGGTGTGACAGTTCGCGTAAAGCCGAATGCTGATCCGGCAACCGTGCAAGCGGCCATCAAGAAGCTAGATTATGAAGTCTTTTCGCTCCAAGATGTGCAGCAGGTGCTATTTACCTTCGTGAATGTTGTGATGGGTGGCGCGGCGGGATTTGGTGCATTGGCAATCCTAGCATCAATCTTCGGTATCATTAATACGCAGTACATTTCGGTGCTGGAACGAACGCAGCAAATTGGTCTTATGAAAGCGCTCGGCGCTCGCCGCAAGGACATCGGCCGGCTATTTCGCTATGAAGCAGCGTGGGTTGGATTCCTTGGCGGGGTGATCGGTACTGTGTTTGCACTGCTTGTTGGCTTGCTTAATCCAACGATTACTCACTTGCTCAACCTTGAGAAAGGAACAAATCTGCTTGTGTTCAAACCGCTCTATAGCCTCATTCTTGTAATAGCTCTAATCATAGTGGCAGTAGTCGCTGGCTACTTCCCGAGTCGCAAAGCAGCAAAACTCGATCCGATCGAAGCGCTTCGAACAGAATAAATTGACACAGTTCATATTGAGGTCTATGATGCTGGCATGAGTATCATAGACCGATTTCGTGATAAAGGACGGAGCGACAGCGAGCTTGATAGTAGACTCGAGACGATTAATCGTGCGCTTGAACGACTGGAGCAACGCAGGCAGGACATTCTTAACGGAGGTGTTTTTATGATGAACCGGTCTGAAGAGTATGAGTATATAGACGAACTAATTTACGTTTTAACATTTAAGCAAGAACGACTACTGGAGAGAATCGATAAGAGAAATGTTCGTCTTGCAAAGGCGGCACTTGGTGCTGGGGAAAATACCATCCGATAAGGTATACTAACAATATGTTAGATATCCGTTTTATTCGCGAAAATCCTGAAAAAGTGCAGCAAAATGCCGAAAATAAAGGCTACAGAGATCTTTCGATCAAACAGCTGCTTGAGCTTGATAGTGAAAAACGTGAGCTGCAGTCTCAGGTCGATGAGTTGCGCGAAAAACGCAATCAAAATGCGGGGAAGATGAAAGGTGGCAAGCCAGATCAGGCGTTAATCGACGAAGGTAAGCAGATCAAGCTGTCGCTTTCTGAACGCGAAGGCTATCTAAAGAATGTCGATGAAGAGTTTACGAGTCTGTTGAAGAAAATCCCAAATATGGCTCACGAAGATGTGCCGCTTGGTGCTTCTGAAGATGAAAATGTCGAAGTAAAAGTCGTCGGCGATATCCCACAGTTTGATTTTGATCCTAAGAATCACTATGAGATTGCGGAAGCCAAAGGCTGGCTGGACAAAGAACGTGCTGCAAAAGTAGCAGGCTCACGCTTTGCATACATACTCGGCGACATGGTAATGCTAGAGCAGGCGATCATTCAATTCGTTATGAATACTCTGACAAATGAGGCAAAGATCAAGGAAATCGCTGAAGATGCGGGCCTCGACGTTAGTACGAAGCCATTTATTCCAGTGTTGCCACCATTGATGATCAAGACAGAGCCGTATGATCAGATGGATCGACTTGAGCCAAGTGACGACCGTTACAAGATCGAAGGTGAAGAATTGTGGCTACAGGGAAGTGCAGAGCATGTGCTCGGTAGTATGCATGCTGGTGAGACATTTGAAGCGAAAGATCTTCCGCTGCGTTATCTCGGATTTGCGACGAGTTTTCGTAAAGAAGCCGGAACATACGGCAAGGATATGGAAGGTATCATTCGTATGCACCAGTTTGATAAGCTCGAGATGGAAAGCTTCTCAACTAGGGAAGACAGCTATAATGAACACTTGCTATTCGTAGCGATCCAAGAGCATCTATTGCAACAATTAAAATTGCCATATCACGTACTGATGAAATGTACGGCCGATATCGGCAAGCCGAATGCACGTGGTGTCGACATGGAAGTTTGGCTGCCAGGACAGGGCAAATACCGCGAGACGCACACTGCCGATTATATGACTGACTATCAGGCGCGCCGACTCAATACGCGCGTGCGAAGAGATGATGGCCTTGAGCTAATCCATACAAACGATGCGACAGCCTTTGCGCTGGGTCGTGCGATGGTAGCAATTATTGAAAACTATCAGGATAAAGATAGTAATGTTCGCGTGCCAGAGGTCCTGAAGCCATATCTTGGCGGCCGCGAATTATTATAGACATTTTCATAAATTGAAAATGGCTCACCGAAAGAGCTCAAGCGGATTTCATTCTAATTGAACAAAATCGGCGAGCCATTTCCGATGAGCCTTAGCTCAGGAGGTCGTTGTCGTACACCGTGTAATCGCTGCGGTAGACGAAGAGGTACTTGCCGTCGATACGGAACGCCGTCGACTTCGGTACATCAGTCTTGTAGATCTCAACCTCGTTCCCGGCGTAGATGGCAATCGGTGATCCGTTCTGCGAGCGGATCATGATCGTCTTTGCCTTACCCTTCCAGAGATTGCGGAACTTCTCGTGGATGTCGTTCAGGAAGGGTGTGCCAGAGTCGGTGTTGGTGAGGTTGACAGTCGGCGGCAGCTGGTCGGACACATTGATGAGCCCATCTTGTGCCAGGATCAAGCTTGATCCCACATGGCTGATGTGGCTCTTACCGACGGAGATCAGTAGGACTTGAGAGTCCTTTTTGCTTGATCCGTCGCTGTCGGTGCCGTCGAAGCGGTCGTCACGCGAGATACGGAAGGACTTGCCACGTACCTCGTCGATCTTCTGACCATTCTGGTCATAGGTCGTCATCGTGGCTGACACGCCCTTGAGGGCGCGATTGATCTGGTCGCCCCAGTTGCTGAAGGCGGCGCAGCTCGACAAAAGACAAGCCGCCACGAGGACGCCGACAAAGGTGAACAGCTTCCTGTTTCTCATTGAACTCCTTGGGTGGGTAGGTGCTAACTTTCGGATAAAGCTTTGTGCGATATATTTTAATACAAAATTACTAAAAAGTCAATCGTAAACGCTTCTAAAGAATGCTATAATAGAAAGTACCAACATCCTAACAAAAGAGGAGGGTACCTATGATCGAATCAATCGTAATTTCCGGAGTGAAATATTCACCGGACGAACAAACGAAAAGATATGTCCGCCGAAAAGTGGCCAGACTCGATCGATTCTTACCTCGTCATGCTAGGAAAAGTGTCTCAGCTGAAGTAAAGCTCAAAGAAGTAAATCGTGATCACGGCAATAAATATGAGGCTGAAATCTTACTTCATGTACCAGACAAGGACCTGACGGCGAAGGACTCCACGGTGAATATACTTGCAGCGGTTGATATCGTAGAGATGAAACTTGTGAATCAGTTGCGTAAATATAAAGACCTTCATATTTCACACGTTGGCAAAACTCGTGGCGTCTTGAGTCGTTTCAAACGCAGCTACGCCCGCGAAAGTTAATTTTGTCCACTAAAACACCTTTCCTACCGGACCAAAACAGCGTATAATAAAGTCTAGTTTTTACTGATAGTCTAGCGCTCGGATGAGATGGAGGAATAGCGTGGCAGTTACGAAACAGAATGTTTTGACAAAGGTGTTTGGTGATCCGCAAAAACGGATCTTAAAAGGGTTGTATAAAAAAGTTGAACGCATTAATGCATTGAGCGATGAATATCACTCAATGAGCGATGCACAATTAAAGAAGCAAACAGCAGCATTCCGTAAGGAGCTGGAAGATAAGAAAACGCTTGATGATATCTTGCCGCGTGCTTTTGCGGTAGCTCGGGAAGCCGCTGATCGTGTGCTTGGTATGCGTCCATTTGACGTGCAGCTAATCGGCGGTATGGCGTTGCATGAAGGTAATGTGGCTGAGATGAAGACCGGTGAAGGTAAGACTCTTGTAGCGACATTGCCAGCATATCTTAATGCACTCTCTGGCAAAGGCGTACACGTGGTGACAGTAAACGATTACCTGGCACAGCGTGACGCGAGCTGGAATGGTGAGCTTTATGATTTCCTTGGCCTGACTACGGGAGTCATTATCAATGAAGCAAGTTTCGTTTACGATAAGGACTACGACAATCAAGATCACGACGACGCCCGTATGCGTAAGCTTCGTCCGGTAACTCGAAAAGAAGCATACGCCGCTGACATTACGTATGGTACGAACAATGAATTTGGATTCGATTACCTGCGTGACAACATGGTCGACGATGTCGAATTGCTTCGTCAGCGCGAATTGAACTTTGCGATCGTCGACGAGGTGGACTCGATTCTGATTGACGAAGCTAGGACGCCGCTCATTATTTCTGCGCCAGCTGCTGAAAATCCAGAAAGTTATCTGCAATTTGCAAAGATCGCAGCAAAGCTTACTCCAGAGGATTATGTACTCGATGAAAAGCGTCGCAGCGTAGCGCTTTCCGATGATGGTGTTGAGAAGGTTCAGAAGATGCTTGGTGTAAAGAATCTCTATAACCCAGAGAACGTTCGCACGGTCTACCACATGGATCAGGCACTCCGTGCGCAAACACTCTTCAAGCGCGATAAAGACTACGTGGTGACAAATGATGGAGAAGTGGTGATTGTTGACGAACACACAGGCCGTCTCATGCAAGGTCGTCGCTACAATGAAGGTCTTCATCAGGCGATTGAAGCGAAAGAAAACGTGCCAGTTCTGCAAGAGAGTATGACGCTTGCGACGGTTTCCTTCCAGAATTATTTCCGTTTGTACAATAAGCTTTCTGGTATGACCGGTACGGCATTTACTGAAGCGGAAGAGTTCCAGCAGATTTATAGCCTTGACGTTATTCAGATTCCACCAAATAGGCCGGTCATCCGTCAGGACAAAGAAGATCTTATTTTCAAGACAGAAAAAGGCAAGCTCAAGGCAGTTGCGGAAGTCATCAAAGAGCACCACAAGGCGGGTCGTCCGGTGCTGGTTGGCTCGGCATCGATTGCAAAGAACGAGCTGATCGCGAAATGGCTTGATAAGGAAAATATTCCATACGAAATCTTGAACGCAAAGAATAATGAGCGTGAAGCGGCAATCGTCGAAAAGGCAGGTGAAAAGGGCGCGATTACACTGGCAACAAACATTGCCGGTCGTGGTACCGATATCAAGCTCGGCGAGGGCGTGAAAGAACTCGGTGGCCTCGTGGTGATTGGTTCAGAGCGTCATGAATCACGCCGTATCGATAATCAGCTCCGTGGTCGTGGCGGTCGTCAGGGTGATCCTGGTGAGACGCAATTCTTCGTGTCTACTGAAGATGATCTCATGCGCATCTTCCAGGGGGAGCGTATTGCTGCACTAATGGATCGTCTGGGAGTTGACGAAGAGACACCGATTCAGAACAAGGCGGTCTCGAAGACACTTGAAGCAGCCCAAAAACGTGTCGAAGGATATAATTTTGATACGCGTAAAAATGTTGTTCAGTATGACAATGTGATCAACCGCCATCGAAAAGTGGTTTACACGATGCGCCGCAAAATTCTCGAAGGCCAGAATATTAAGGAAGAAATCGAGCGACTTATTAGTGAGAAAGTTCGTGACCTTACGCCGCTGCCAGTAAAGAATAATCCAAAATTTGCCGAAGAATTCGAGTCAATTTTCCCAATTGGCGAAAAGAAACTCAAGGAAATTGGTGAAGAAAAACGAGACAAAACTCGTTTTGATATGGCAAGAGAAGCAGTCGAAAAACTGTACAAGAAGCAAGAAAAAGAGCTTGAGGAAGATACGCTTCGTAAGGTTGAGCGTGATGTCTATCTTCAGGTACTTGATACGCTTTGGATGCAGCACCTCGAGAATATGCAACATCTTCGGGATGGTATTCACTGGCGCAGTGTGGGTCAGCGTGATCCACTCGTTGAGTACCGTGCGGAATCACAGAAGTTATTCGATAGCTTGCAGCAGAATCTGCGTGATGAGGTATTGCGTGTTGTGATGCATGTGAAGAAGAGCGATGTGCTAGCGCGCGCCGACGAAGAGCATGAGACTGAATTAACTCGCCTGGCCGAAAATGCCGTCGAGGCGGGCGTCAATGAGCTTGGCAAGGGCGAAGCAAACCGTGATGATGATTTTAAGGTAACTCGCGTAAAGAGCTCATCGGATGCGAATCGCGTGAAGAATCAAGCACGAAAAAAGAAGAAAGCTGCACGTCAAAATAAAAAGAAATCTCGCCGTTAGATTACCGGCAGAAAGGGAAGTGGTAATCCTTCGGTGAAACATACTGTCCAAGAAGTGAAACTAAAGAACGGCGCGCGCGGTTTATTGATTGACGTGCCGGGTAGTACGGTAATGAGCTTTCAATTTCAGTTCCGTGCCGGTAATCGCTATGTTAAGCGCAAAGATATCTATGAGACGGCGCATATTATGGAGCATATGGCATTTGGTGCCAATGCAAAATTTAAAACAGAGCATGAATATGAGGCTGAATTTACAAAAAACGGTGCGTACCATAATGCATATACCTCTGACCTCTCTATGGTCTATGTGGCAGACTGCGCAGACTTTGAGTGGGATCGCATCTTGGAGCTTCAGCGAGTGGCTATCTGTCAGCCACGCTTCAATGAGGAGGAACTTGTTGCTGAAAAGGGTAACGTCCGAAGTGAGTTGACGGGCTATCTCAATAATCACAACCGCGTACTGTGGCCGAAAGTGCAGCAGTTATTGGGTGAAGATATCTATACTTTTTGGCAGCGTCTCCAGACAATCAACACCGTTACCTTGGCCGACATCAAAGAACATTACCGTCGCACGCACACGGCGGAAAATATGCGATTTGTTATTGCCGGAAAACTCCAAGG
>JBKGVB010000012.1:0-6200 GCA_046462475.1 Saccharimonadales bacterium (SeqCode)
TTGATCGTGATCGTGGTCATCGCTATCTTGGCTGCAATTACTATTGTGGCATACAATGGTATTCAAAACCGTGGCAAGACAAGCGCCTCAGCGTCAACAGCTGAAACTGTTCAAAAGAAAGCAGAGGCAGCAAATGCAATCGCAAGCGCTTACCCAACCACAACAGGAGGCTTCACTGCTCAGTCAGACTCCGATCTTACCGGATCTGGCATTGTCTTCGTAGCCGGCTCAGCTTTCACCGTGACCAGTGGTGTGATTGGCGGTGGACTATCTGCGGCGCCTACCGGTAACTCTGCAAATCAAACCGTTAATTACGCATATTGCTCTGCGCCTGCCAACACAAACGCATATGTAATTGCTTCTTGGGACTTCACCAACAGTAAAGCAGTCTACACTACGGGTGGCTCAACATCTAGCTGTACTGGCTATACAAGTCTAGGCGCAAAAACCTGGTAACAATCTGACTTGTGTTTTACAAACAGAGGCCTGCATAAGGCCTCTGTTGTTTATTCTAAGGGACTTCTCAATTTAACCTGCTTCTGCTATCATCCATGTAAAGCACAATGATTTTAGGGGGCAAAATGATACAAGGAAGAGTAGGAAATATAAAACCAAGTTCACAAGGCTTCACTATCGTTGAACTCTTAATCGTGATCGTCATTATTGCTATCCTTGCAGCCATTACTATTGTGGCTTACAACGGTATTCAAAGTAGAGCAAGAGTTAGCTCCGCGCTTTCTGCACAGGAAACAGTCATCAAAAAGGCTGAATCCTACAATTCTGTTCAAGGGTCCTACCCTACTGCTCTCGCAAACTTCCAGGGCACGCCAGCCGAAGCGAGTCTTATTGGTTCAGGAGTTACCTTGGCACCAGCATCTCTCACAGCCGCTCCCTCCTCTCCAGCTACTGTCGTATATATCCCATGCGGAAGCACCGGGGCAAAGCTCGGATACTGGAACTATAATGCAGGCACTCCGGCAATGTCGACATATATCTATCTAGGTACAGCTACCTCAGCAAGCTGTACAGCTACGAGTGGTGGCCTCAACTCAACTAACCCGCTATAAAAGCTTAACCTCAAAGCAAAAAGCCTGCTATACTAAAGTAGTTCTTCAGCAAAAATAGACCGTAGGAATCATCTTACGGTCTTGTTCGTTCACAATTCGAAAGACAGGAAACGCCCATGAAAAGACTAAAGATACTTGGGATGATGCTGGCCATGGTGCTAGCATGGCTGATTACCGTACTCTCAGGAAGCGCAGTGGCAGTGTCGGATTATGACAATGTTTTCCATAACCTGGATCAACTAAAGCTTCAGTATGGCAGTAGCTACAGAGAGGATGTATCAACCACCTATATGGCTAAGTACCGAGCGACTTGCGATGAAGACGTATACAACTTCATGCAGGATAAGATAGCCAATGACGGTATGAAATTCGTACGTCAGAATAAAGCAACTTTAGCTGGAATCGGTGAATTAGATTACATAACAATCTACTTCTCGAATAACCCGAATGCTGAAATCTCTCATATGGATTTCGGCAGTGAGAAGGGCTTCTTTATCTCTGGTGATGATGAATTTTACCAGATACAACTATATCCAGCGGCGCTTACAAATCAGGGTCCAGCGAATCAACTCATATGCAGTGTCAATCATGCAGCCATGCCCATGTCACCAATGGGTAATACAGCCCTACTAGGCCCTACGTATGTATGGGTAAATGATTTCCCTATTGTCTATCCAAGTGGTTACGAGGGAGAAAACCCTCTGACTATACCACCTCCCGCGACTTATGTCGCAATGGGTGACTCCTTCTCAAGTGGTGAAGGAAATCCAGACTTTGAGTATGGAAGTGATACCAATGGATGCCACCGTAGCCCGCAAGCTTACCCACGCCTGCTCGAATTCGACAACGATCTGAGCTTGGGAACGACGGCATTCGTAGCATGTTCCGGTGCCACAACACAGGACGTCGTTGACGGCAAAAATGGCGAACCATCCCAGCTAAGTAGGCTATCAGAAGATACCCAAGTCGTAACCATCACTATCGGTGGTAATGATGTAGGGTTTTCTGATTACGTCCTGGGATGTGCTGTAGCGTGTAGTCCGGGCTCACTAGGCGGTGAACCCATCTACAACGCCATGATGGACGGAATTAATGCACCAGCATTTGAGTCTAATCTGGAGACTACCTATGAAACCATTCTTCAGAAAGCACCAAATGCGCAGGTCTATGTCATTGACTATCCATACCTGACAGCAGCAGACGCAGACAGCTGTGGCGTCTTCGACTTCAGTAGCGCTCGCAACGTTCAAATCGCTCTGAACTCGAAGATTGCTGATGCCGTCGATGAAGTAAACGATCCAAGCCTTCACTACGTCAACACAAATGCACCGGATTCACCATTTGCTGGCAAGCATTACTGCAACGGAGGAACAACTGACTTTAACGGGTTTGTTCTGCCACCCAACAAGGAATACTCCTTCCATCCAAACGCTGACGGTCAGGAGGACTATGCAGCAATCGTGAAAGATGCGATCGGGTAACTGATCGCAATCGCTGAAGAACAAAGCCCCCGAGGAGACTCGGGGGCATCTTCATATCCTTATTTCTAGTATGGCAGCGGGAAATCTCTTAGGAATGCCGTGACTTCCGCGCGGATTTCAGCCAGTCTCGCATCATCTTCCCTGGCGTCGATCGCTTGCTTCATCCACTCAGCGATTTGCGCCATGTGCTCTTCCCTGAGGCCGCGTGTCGTGAGTGCCGGCGTGCCAAGACGAATACCGCTCGGGCGGAATGGAGGTAGCTCGTCGTCTGGTACAGCATTTTTATTTAGTGTCAGACCGATCTCATCTAGTGCCTCTTCGGCGACCTTGCCATCGATACCAAAGCTTTTATGTACGTCTGCGAGGATCAAGTGATTGCTCGTGCCACCACCAATTAGTACAAAGCCGCGAGACTGCAGCTCATCTGCGAGGCGGGCGGCATTCTTTACAATCTGTGCGGCGTATTCTTTAAACTCTGGCTTCAAGGCTTCACCAAACGCCACTGCTTTTGCCGCGATCACATGCATGTGTGGCCCACCCTGCATGCCAGGGAATACAGCACGGTCGATCAATGTCGGGATGTTTTCGAGTGTCTTCTCAGGTTTTTTCAGAGGGTTGCCTACCTTACCCTTCGATAGGATCAGGCCGCCACGTGGACCACGAAGTGTCTTGTGAGTTGTAGAAGTAATCACCTGGAAGCCGTAGTCGAACGGATTCTTCGCTACGCCACCAGCGATCAAACCAGCGATATGCGCCATGTCTGCCATCAAAAGACATTCGCCCTTCACCTCTTTGGCAATATCAGCAAACTTCTGATAGTCGAGCTCGCGTGGATAGGCAGAGAAGCCGGCCAGGATGATCTTTGGCTGGTGTTCTTTTGCAAGCTCTCGCAGCTCATCGTAGTCAATCTCACCAGTGGTAATATCTTTTACTTTGTAGCGTACAAAGTTGTACAGCTGCGCACTACGTGTCACCGGCGCACCATGTGTCAGGTGGCCACCATGGCTTAGATCCATCGCAAGCACTGTATCACCCGGTTCAAGCCACGCGCTATATACTGCTTCGTTTGCCGGCGCACCAGAATGCGGCTGGACATTTGCATGATCAGCGCCAAAGAGCTGTTTCGCGCGGTCGATCGCTAGCTGCTCTACTTGGTCGGTAAATTCCTGACCACCATAGTACCGCTTGCCTGGATACCCTTCTGAATATTTATTTGTGAATACGCTACCAAGTGCCGTCAGCACATCGGTAGATACGTAGTTTTCCGATGGAATAAGCTCTAGTCCATCCTGTTCGCGTTTAGCCTCGCCGGCAATAAGCTGTGCAACAATATCATCGTTCATGTAGAAACTCCCTTTGTTTGGTCTATTTTACCCTGAAATCGATGAATGTTGCTAGATCATACCTTTATTATACAGGAGGGCACGGCCCTCCGCTGCTTTTTGGAAGTAAATTCCAAGAATTGCCCCTCCCCCTGAAGCTCGCTCTGCTCGTGTCACTTTAGTAACATACTCTTGAAAATATATCATTTGTGATATAATGGACACATGACAACGCTGACGTACAAGCAACGAATCGGCAAAATTATCCAGGAAAGTCGCATCGCTCGTGGCATGACCCAAGCAGAGCTGGCGAACAGGATTAACTCTTCTCAGAGTGCTATAAATCGTATCGAAAAAGGCGGCCAGAATCTCTCTGTCGAGATGCTCGGGCGCATTTCCGAGGTCCTGCATGCTAATATCGTGACGCTCAATCAGAGCGGCAAGATGAACTACCGCGTTCATGGTGGCGGACATCTCTCGGGTAGCATCGAGCTAAAAACCAGTAAAAATGCAGCCGTGGCTCTTCTCTGCGCAGCCTTGCTCAATAAAGGCAAGACGACTTTGCGCCGTGTCGCTCGTATCGAAGAAGTAAACCGTATCATCGAAGTCTTAAATAGCATCGGCGTAAAGACCAAGTGGAACGACCAAAATGATCTCGAGATTACACCCCCTAGTGTATTGAAACTTGATCAGATCGATATCGAAGCTGCCAAAAAGACGCGAACGATCATCATGTTCCTCGGCCCACTTTTGCACCAGTACGAAAGCTTCCGCCTTCCATTTGCAGGTGGTTGCGACCTGGGTACACGCACAGTCGAGCCACATCTTGTCGGCCTTGCGCCTTTTGGCATGAATGTCGCCGCCAACCCAGGCACCGACTATTACCAGGCGACTGTTCACGAAACACCAATCACCCGCACGATCCTCCTCACCGAGCGAGGCGATACCGTCACCGAAAATGTCATTATGGCGGCGGCGCTCTACGACGGCGAGACAACTATTCGCAATGCCAGCCCAAATTATATGGTGCAGGACCTTTGTTTCTTCCTAGAAAAACTGGGCGTCAAGATCGAAGGTATCGGTACAACCATCTTGAAGATTCGTGGCAAGAAGACAATCAATCAGAATGTCGAATACTTCCCGTCTGAAGACCCGATCGAGGCAATGAGTTTTATCGCAGCCGGGATCGTCACCCATTCTGAAATCACTATCACTCGCGCACCTATAGAATTTATCGAGCTCGAGCTAGCTATTCTCGAAGGTATGGGCCTCGAGTATGAGCTGTCCGACGAATACCTCGCCCGAAATGGAAAGACTCGCCTCGTCGATGTCCATCTGAAAAAATCAAAGCTCACTGCGCCAAAAGACAAGCTTCATAGTATGCCATTCCCAGGTGTTAATATGGACAATCTTCCCTTCCTCGGCTTGATTGCTACCGTCGCAAAAGGTCGCACACTTGTGCACGACTGGAGCTATGAAAACCGCGCCATCTACTTTACCGAGCTTTCGAAGCTAAATGCCAAAGTAGAAATGGTAGACCCGCACCGCGTGTACATCACCGGTCCGACCAAGTGGAAGACAGCCGATGTGGTTGCGCCGCCGGCACTTCGCCCGAGTGTTGTTATCTTGCTCGCTATGCTTGCAGCTCCAGGAACATCCATACTTCGCGATGTCTATTCGATCAATCGAGGCTACGAAGACTTTGCCAATCGCCTTAATTCCATTGGCGCCGACATCGAAACTATCCGCGAGCTCTAGTATTTCCTCTGTTATTTTGCTACAATTTTATCTTGTACGGCGGATGTAGCTCAGTTGGTTAGAGCGTCTGATTGTGGTCCAGAAGGTCGGGAGTTCAATTCTCCTCATTCGCCCCACGAATATATGAAAAACACCACTCTCGGTGGTGTTTTTATTATGCGTATGGATTGTACCCTCGCTGAGGTGGCTCGCGAAATACTTGTCGCTGGGCATTACTCTCTTGGCGCGAGGCAGGGCGACCAACAGGGCCTGAAGTAGCTCGTGGCTGTGATCGCTGTACGCTCCGACGCTCCGCACTATAGCTTTGCCCGATACGCGAAAATCGGTAAGCCGCGATAGTCTGGCGATTCTTTTCTATCTCTTGACGTTCTGTAAATGACTGACTGCTAGTTGTATTCGCAGCATACTCATTGCTGTGCGTCTGGTCGGATGACATATCATTACTAAAGCTGTTGATCTGCATATGCTTATATTCTAGCACGGAACCTGATATAATCTTCAGAGATGCGGGCGTCGTATAATGGCTAATATACGTGCCTTCCAAGCATGTGATGCGAGTTCGATTCTCGCCG
>JBKGVB010000013.1:0-17862 GCA_046462475.1 Saccharimonadales bacterium (SeqCode)
CCAAAGGCCGTCTCCATCAAGAAGAGCTCGCCCCGCTAGCAAGCGCGCTCTGCCCTATCAAACGGCAGAGCCCCGCCGTCCAGCGGGGCTTTGTCATGCCTTGCAGTGCTACACTAATTATATGGAAACTTCGCTTGCAGTCGCGAAACAATACCGAGGTATCACCGATAAAAATTGCCTCCTTTGGTGTCATGGCACCGAAGGTTTAAAGCACCAAAAAGTGCGTAAATTTCGCTATCCTCTCTGGAAATATGCTCACGCAAGCCATCGCATCATTAGCTGTATCTGCCTCAATTGCAATATGCAATTTTATGGTGACTTAGCAAAAAATGTACCGCTTAGCATCACCGTTCTCAGAAAAGACAGCTACTTCGAGAGCGAAGTGCCTGTTCGAGTCGGAGACAAATCCCTTACGCTCCGGGGTGAAGTCGTTCGCCCCTTTCGACACATAACCCAGGAAATGCTCAACGACCAGACGCGACTGTTTATAGAACTCGTACAGTAAGGCCCCCGCATATTTACACATTATTCTTGCAAAGTTCTCAAATAAGGACTATGCTTAAGCTACTACCAACTTTAACGGAGGTAAACCATGGACGTAGTTGGATGGGGGTCACCGGTAGGACTAGGAGTTTTCCTAATCTTAGCCGCCGCAGCAGTCTTCTTAGTCTGTCTGGGCGTACGCATGGTGGGTGGCCGATTCGATAAGTAAATACCGCAAGTAAAACTTGCGGCTTTTTGTTTATCAGAGGCCTGAAATAAGTAAACTCCGCCCTTAAGAAGGCGGGGTTTACTTTATGGCAATCAGATCAATATCAAATACAAGATCACTATTCGCAGGAATGTTCGGCGCAGGACTTTGCTCCCCATATGCCATCTCTGCTGGGATCATCAGACGACGTGTACCCCCGACTTTCATACCAGGCACACCCACTGTCCAGCCTTTGATCACTTGATCAAGGCCAAAGGTAATCGCCTTGCCAAAATCATGGCTGCTCTGGAAAATAATACCGTTTCGCGCGAGCGCACCGGTATAATGCGCAGTAATCGTCGCACCAGGCTGTACTTCTTCACCCGTCCCCGGATCGGTATCGATAATCTCGAGCTCTTTCACATTCTCCCGTGGCTCAAACTTTTGTAATTTTGTTCCTTCGTATTTCATGAAAGTAACTCCTCAACTTTTACTCGCTTTTGTTCCGTCGTATCGCGATCACGAACCGTCACTGTTCCATCTTCGAGCGTATCAAAGTCAATCACAACGCAGTGCGGCGTACCGATCTCGTCTTGGCGGCGGTAGCGTTTACCAATATTACCATTGTCATCCCACATCACCGCGCCATACTTTTTCTTGAGGGCAGAATATACTTCGCGTGCTTTTTCGACAAGCTCTGGCTTGTTCTTTAACAGTGGCGACACGGCATATTTCACCGGTGCAAGGTGCTCCGGCAGCGCCAAATATACGCGCTTTTCGCCATTTTGCTCATCTTCTTTATAAGCGCTCACCAGTACGGCCATCAGCGCTCGCTCAACACCAAACGATGGTTCAATCACATGTGGAATGAACTTCTCATTTGTACCCTTTATCTGGTATTCCATATTCCTTTTGCTGACGCGTTGAATGTTGCCAAGATCAAAATCCGTGCGATACGCGAGCCCCATCAGCTCTTCACGACCAATTGGATAATCAAACTCAAAATCAATTGTGCGCTTTGAATAGTGTGCGCGGTCGTCTTCAGGAACTTCAAGCTCATGAACCATGTTAGCTGGTAAGCCAAGCGCCGTGAACCATTCCTTACACATCTGCACCCAGTGCTCAAAGCTCTCTTCCCATTTGTCGGGATGAACGAAGTACTCGATCTCCATCTGTTCGAACTCGCGTGAACGGAATACAAAGTCACGCGGCGAAATCTCATTACGAAACGCCTTGCCCTGTTGTGCCAGACCAAATGGAAGATCTGGGTAAAAATTATCGACAACATTTTTATAGTTCGTAAAAATGCCCTGCGCAGTTTCCGGGCGCAAGTAACTTATAGAACTCTCATCGGCCACCGGGCCGACATTCATCTTGAACATCATGTTGAACTGTTTTGGCTCGCCAAATGTACCCGTCTGACCACACGTTGGACATTTATTTGGATCATCCAGCTTGTCCGCACGGTGACGCGCGTGACAATTGCTGCACTCGACCAGCGGATCGGTAAATGTATCGACATGACCGCTTGCCTGCCATACTTTTTGGTTCATCAAGATCGCCGCATCGACACCATACATATCGTCGCGCTCATCGACAAACATCTTCCACCACAGCCCCATGATATTACGCTTCAATGCCACGCCAAGAGGACCATAATCCCACGTACCCGAAAGGCCGCCGTATACTTCACTGCCCTGATAAATAAATCCGCGCCGTTTGGCGAGGCTCACAATGTCTTCTAATGTCGTTTTATTTTCCATAACTAGAGACAATTATACCAGTAATTGCTCTAATCATATATAAATGATATAATATAGATATTCCACGCCCCAACAACCGGAGGTGATTTAGCGTGGAAAGCGCACGGTTCGCGAGACGAACCAAACCCCAACTGGACGAAGTAACAGCCCTGCTTGAAGGGGGGAAACCGGCAGAAGCCTTGAAGTTGGCACGACAGATTGACTACCCTGCGCATGATTTGTTCGAAAGCCCACGCTTTTGGGCTCTCTATGCGGCGGTTCTCATTGCCAACAACCTGGCTGTCGAGTCAAGTCACGCAATGCAAGAGTCGCAGAACTTGGGCGAAGCCACCTACGACGAGCGAAAGCGCTTCTTGCGTTTTCACATCATCTACCTTCTCAGGTACGACGATCGCAAGAGTCTCAAGAAAGCACAGGTGAACATTGATCAGCTGAAGACCTACGCCGATACCGACCAGACGTGGCTAATGATGGCCGAGGGACTCATGCACATGCAGCAAGCCGCCACGGCAAAGACACGCAGCACACGCACCGAGCTTCTCGCAAGGGCCATCGAGCGGTTCGAGCAAGTCGAAGAGGTGTGGCGGGCTGACTGTCCTGTCGAACAGTGGCGACGCGATAACTACTGGCACTGGCTGCGAGCAGAGCGTCTGCTCAGCAATCTTTGTCAGCTAGGAGATGTGGCACGGCTCAACATGCTGTGGCGGGCAGTGATCGACAACGACCCGAACCCGCTGCGCATCAAGGGCGCCCACTACATCTATCGCTTCCGCCACTACGGCTTGCGATGGACGAGGAGCCGCGGTCTCTAGTTTAGCGGCAGTACTGCTCACCTCCACACGGGGCCTACCCTGAAGCTTGCATGCTTCAGGGTAGGCCCCTTCTCTCTATTTGTACATATGAAGTTTTTGTTGTAAAATATATAACTGTTCGCACCTCAACAACTAGATTGGAGAAATTTTGACTAATTCCTTGGTCTACGCCAAGGCACGACTCCGACGCGCAGAACATCTTCGGAATGCGGGCAGGATTGATGCCGCATACTACATGATGCTCAGTGTCCTCGGCGAGTTCGATGATCACGGAGAAGAGACCTCCGCTGCCTACTTCAGACCACGCGCCTACCATCAACTGGCGCTCATCCATGCACTTCGCAGCGACAGTACAGCAGCGGAGACGTACTTCAAGCGATCAATCAAGGAGTTCGATCCTGAAAACTTCATCGGTTGCGGTCGCGTAACCCGCGATTACGGCTGGTGGTTGTATCAAAAGGGCAAAATCACAAAGGGTCGAGACCAGATCAAGGCTGCTCGCAAACTGCTGATGCAGAGCACGAATAGTCCTCGACGCCAAGCGCGTGAGCTTGCCGTCACCGATGGCATCCTCGCACGTACCACTATTCTCAATAATCCCCTGCGGGCTACTGAGACAATGCTGCGTGTTGACGACGTACTTCGCGGTGGCGATAAGTGGATCTACGAACTCGACAATCTCAAGTTCCTGATCCCCCTCCTGCCCCTGACTCTGCGCCCGGCCTACATGGCACGCGCAAAAAGAATCGAACTCAAGATCCTCTTCAGTGAAAACTTCGCCATCTTTAGCGAAGATATCTGGGAAGGTCAACCCATTAGGGCTCTTGTGGGCTTTAGTGGCCGCTCCATCAAATCACTATTCTAGAAAGGTGTGAATTCCCGCGTCCTCAGGGGCGCGGGTTTTGCATATCCTAGAACTAGTGTGCCACAGCTCGCTCAGCCAGCCACAGACAGTCGTCAATTAACGTATCCATTCCCTGAACCTGTGCCGCAACATGTGCTGGCTGGGCACTCAAAATCCTTAGTATCTTAATATGGTCGCTCGTAAAGCGACCTTTTTCATGAGCCACGAACACTTCAGATGTCTGATCAAAGTTGTATGCTTGGCCTAGCTGTAATTTTTCACCTTTGTCATCCACCGCAAGATTCACCCCTATTCCTAGTAAGATGGCAAGCTGCAGCCAAAACCATGTCTTTACTATCCGCAAGTCTATCGTGCCATTGAGCGCCTCAAATGTCTGGTCAAGCAAGTCAAAAAATGCCGATTCATCAAGCTGATCTGCCGCTTTTGAGATTTGTTTTATTGCTTCATAAGCAAATTGCAATCGATCATAGTCACGCAGAATCGCACTATAAAATTTCTCCAATCGAGCACTCGTAAGAATTGCCATGTCGCCTTTTCCTGTCGTCATGGTTACATCCGAGCGGGCGAACAGTTCCACTCCGCCTGCCAGTCGACTTTTTTCACGCCGCACACCCCGTGCAACAACGCTCACCTTGCCGTATTCGGGAGTAATCACCTGCAATATACGATCGGCTTCTCCGTAATTTGTTCGGCGCAGCACAATCGCCTTAGTGCGCATGAGACTCACGGCAGTAACCTCTTCACGGCTGTAGCGATATCCTCTGGATGCATCGTAGACTTATCGAGTAGCTGCACTACCCCATATGGCTGAAGGTCTTCGAGTTTTAACTCTTCTGCAAGATTCGTTACGACGACCACCGGTATTCGCGCCAAATCATCATGCGACCGCAGCTCATGAAGCAATGTTACACCCGTTGTGACTGCGAGAAGCATATCAAGAATAATAACCTGAGGTAACGATTCATCCGCAAGATCAATCGCAGCGAGCGCATTTGAAGCATGACGAGAAGAAAAGCCAGCATCCGAGAGTACTCTGGCATACTGACTGGCAAGCCATTCATTATCTTCAACGATTAGTACGTCGATCACACTCATAACAATAACAACTGCCGTGAAACTGGTATATCGACATAAAAACTTGCACCATCTTTATGTCTCAGCGCCCCTATTTTCGCTCCGCTCACACTCGCGAACTGACTAGCAATCATTAATCCAAGGCCGCTACTGTCAGGTCTTGTAGGAAGCATGCTTCCCTGCGGCATCTTGAGTAGCTTCGCTGGAACTGCTGGACCATAATCACGCACGCCGACACGCACAACTCCCTTACCTCTTTTTAGCTGGCTAAATAGTTCAACAACTCCTGCTTCATCCCCATACTCAAGGGCATTATCAGCAAAGTTCAGCACAACACGGCGCACCAGATCATAATTTGCAATTGCAAGCGGCCACGAACGCTTGCGCGCCACCTGAAACGTCCGGCCACGCGCCTGATACAACGGACTAATTTCTTGCGCAACATCATGACATAGCTGAAAAATACTAATCGGTTCAGTTGGAAACAAGGCCGTCTGCAATCGCTCTGATTTTGCCAGATTCGAACTAAGTCGCAATGAACGTTCACTAATTAGCCGTATTTGTTCAGCGATAGTTGATGATTCGGGAGTCGAAGCGCTTGATTCAAGCTCCAGCGCCAGCTGACGGATTGTCGCAAGCGGCTCTTTGAGCTCGTGTGCAATCATAGCCTGGTTTGGAAGTAATTCTTTTTGGTCAAGCGAAACTACTTGCCCATCATCCACCTCTGGATTACTCCCCTCATGCACCATATACTACTAGTCTAGCACGCTAGAGACTAGCTGTTAAACTTGATCGTTTTGATAATCGTATTAAAGTCAGGTAAAAATGTATTCGCGTCGGTGAAAATCGAGATCGTCTTGTCACGCAATTTATACATCACGGCCGCACCACGAATATTATCCGAGAAGCTGCCGTCGAGACGAGTGCCGGTCTGGCCATTCGCACTTGTAGAACTACTCTTTAGCTGGCCCGCTTGAATGAGTGAGTCATATTGGCCCACAACAGAGTTATAATCCTGTGACTGAATCTGCACACGCAAAGCAAAACGCTGAGCATCGCCCCCTACCTGAGGAACACTGACTGGATTCAGATATGCCATATAATTGCCACTCTGTGAACCATCGTCTGCCACATAGACACTCCATGTCTTCGGATAGTCAAATGTCAGACGTCCAAAATCATCTGGTCCAGAAAATTGGCGGTTAGGCTCTTTTTCTCGCTGGGCAAATTTTGCTTCATCCGTGGATGCTTGATCGCGTTTTGCAGTTGCTACTGCAGCGCTGATCTTGCCGTCAACATTAGTCTGTTGCTCTCTGTAATTAATATAGAGCCATATCGACAAGGCTACTACCGCAATTAGCGCAATCCCCATTAAGACAATAGAGATAATTGCCCCGCTGATAGCCCCACGCTCGTTACTGTGTGTAGTCATTACTCTGCATTATACCTTATGCTTTTCGGAGTGCAAAGGGCGAATTTCATAGAGGAAGTGGAGGTTATTCTTTCGCAAAATCGGAGCATCAAGCTCAAACGCAAAGCTGAGCACATATAGCGTTCGACCGAGTCGAGTCGCTTCTTTTTGTACTTTTCTCACCAGTCGCCTTGCATCTCGTGAAACCACAAACACATATATCACTGTCGTCTGTTCGGGAAAAGGCGTCGTCCACATATTGGCAACTACACTTTTTGCATTTGGCTGTCGGCGAGATAAAAGATTCGCGATACAAACCAAAATTGGGTTGAGCTCATAGCCAACCCCCCGTGCACCCCGACGAGCAGCCTCGCGGACTATACGCCCATCTCCTGATCCTAAATCAAGCAATAGGTCATTTTCCTGGACGCCATATAACTCATCAAATGCCCGACGTACCGCCGGCATCTTAGCAGGCACATACGGTGCACCCACGAATACGATGACACCAAACGTCACAATAAGGATGCCGACAAGAACAAGGACGATCGTCTCGATCATTTTGAAAAATCGCGCTTCACTTTTGTGATGGTATTCTTCAACGATTCAAGGTCGTGTTCAATATCTTTAGCAAGCTTCTCGGCTGCAGCAAATTTATCAATCGCCGCCTCAAGCTCAAACGCATCACTGTCAAACCACGCCATCAACACGTCAAGTTCTACTATCTTTTCCTGAACAGTTTTTGCTGATTTATTTGTCGCTGACATCGTGCACCTCCGCTGTTATTATGTGTTCCTTTGTCTCAACCGTAATCATTTTGCCTACCCCTACTTCGCCGCGTATGAACGCATAGCCACGCTCCAGAACCCGTCTTGGATCATAGGCAGAGAGCATATCCTTACGCCATGCAAGTTCCCTCGCGACATTCGTCTGCCTGGTTTCAATCTGCCCCAGTGCACGCTCTAGTTTCGCAACCATATCTCTATATAGCTCATCTACGACCCGCTCCGTTCGAGTGATAATCTGCATAACAACCTGCTTCGAGCGAGCAATGACTTCATGACGATCTGGCACTACAAGCTGCGCAGCGTTACTAGGAGTTGCCGCCGCGACATCCGCAGCAAGATCCACGAGACTTTCATCGATTTCATGTCCTATACCTGTGAGTACCGGTATGCGGCTTGCTGCCACCGCCCGAACGAGTAGTTCATCATTGAATACCGCCAGATCATCCGCTGAGCCGCCTCCACGAATCAGCACGACAACATCAGCAAGCTCCGGCTGCTCATTGAAGTACTCAAGGGCACGCAGTATTTGATCGGCAGCACCCTCACCCTGCACCTGGACATGAGCGAGTTCAATTTCCACCCCACGCCATCTATCACCGAGAATCTTGATAAAGTCTGCGTACCCCGCCGCCGCTTCACTACTAATCACAGCAATCTTCGTCGGCATAAATGGCAGACTTCTCTTGCGCTCAAGCGCGAATAGACCTTCCTTCTCAAGTTTGGCTTTCAGTAGCTCGAAACTTTTCTTCAAACTTCCCTCGCCCGAAGGTCGAATCTGGTCAATGGTAAGACTAAATTTTCCCCATTTAGTCAGCTTAGGTCGTGCTTTTACGATCACCTTCATGCCGTCCTCGACTGGAAGCCGCAATTGAAATACCATCATAAAACAGCCGACAGAACTTTCAGCATCCTTTAGATTGAAAAAGACATATTTGCCTTGATTCACCTTAAATTCCGCCACCTCACCCTCAATCTCCACTGTGGGATAAGCGTATTCGAGTGTCTGATTTGTCAGAGCGATAAAATCAGAGACACTAAGGAGCGGTACGTTTTCCATATTTCACCAGTGCTTGTTGATAAAAGATATAACCCAAACCAATCGTACCAAGCAACATAGCAACACGCGCGAGCAATGTTGCCGCGATTGCCGCGTCGGGCTGAATTCCAGCCGTCGCCATAAACGACACCATGATCGCCTCATATGCACCCGCTCCGCCAGGCGTTACCACCACCACAGCAGACATACTAGCTAGTCCATAGGCAATCAATATCGGTGCTGGATTTACAGGGAAACCAAGTGCCCAAAATGTAATCATATAGACCATGACATCGAATATTGTAAATAAAATACCCCAAAGATACGGCCGCACCAGCACACTTCTCTCTCGACGTAGTGTCAAAAATTCATTATGCATCTCGAGAAGAAAGCTCTCGACAGGCTGTCTTTTTGCAATTCTTTTCTTCCTGCCTAGAGTAAGTGTACGCACTGCTCGATTCACCATCCACACAAGACGGCGCGAAAATCGCTCAGATCGCTGCTTACTACTCACAAGATAGATTCCGCCCAATGTCACCCCAAGCATGCCGGCAATAATCAGCAGGCTAAAGAACACCACCCACCTATTAATATTGCCGTCCACCGTGATGACGAGCAGAGCAATCACAAGAAGTGTAATAAACGCCGCATAACTCATCGCAAAACGCACGAGTTGCGCAACCGTCGCCCGAGCTGGAGAAATCTGCAGCTTACTGAGTCGCCATGTCATGTACGATATGCCACTTACTCCCGCACTGGGAAGGACATGGTTTACAAAATTCATCTCAAGAGCCATGCGCGCCTGGGATGCCGGCGGAATATGCTGTGTCTCCCCTTTTTTGCGAAGATAGGAGAACATCATCTCTCCGCCCGAAAGGTACATGAGTATTTGAGCAGGAATCACCAACAAGAAAATCCATATATTCACTCTTCCCAGAAGCTCCCAGGCTTTAACAATCTCGTGCCTAGCAAAGAACAAAACAATAGCTAGCAAGATAATAGTGACAATACTGATCCAACTTCGAAACGACATATGACCCATTATACAATGATATACTTAGCAGCATGAGATATATCTCCATACTTGGCCGTCAGCCGATGTTAGGTCTCGCCGAACTCGAGGTTCTTTGTAGTTATAAAAACACAACGTCGTTCTCGCCTACTACAGCTCTCTTCGATGCGCCTCAGCCGCTTGATATCCAGCATCTTGGTGGCAGCATCAAGCTCGGTGAAATCGTCTTTGAATCTACCGAGACCCGCTGGAATGAACTGAGTAAAAAAATTGTTCGCCACTATACTGACCTTTGGCGTACCTCAGATCACAAGATCACTCTGGGTATCAGCGTATATGATTGGCAGCTTTCCTCTCGTGACATACAGAAAACAGGTATTATCCTGAAGCAATCGCTCAAGAAACAAGGTGTTAGCTTGCGTGTTATTCCAAATAGCGAGGCCTCACTTAATTCCGCAGTTAGCCACCATAACAAACTCGGTCTTTCCACTAATAAAGTTGAGCTTCTCATTGCACGCCATGGCAAGCGTGTCGTTGTTGCCGAGAGTACAGGTGCTCAAAATATCACCGCCCTTGCCGCTCGTGATCAAGACCGACCAAAACGTGATGCCTTTGTTGGTATGCTACCGCCAAAACTCGCCATGATGATGATTAATCTCTCGGGCGTATCTCCTTCCTCTGAAAAACCCGTAATATTAGATCCGTTTTGCGGCACAGGCGTACTTTTACAGGAAGCTCTATTGCTCGGATTCAGTGCCTATGGGACCGATCTCTCCGACAAGATGATCGACTACTCTGAAAAGAATCTTGCATGGCTCAAAGAGAAGTATCAAATCGACACTCCTGCACGCCTTCATCAGGGTGATGCCATGCAAACAACCTGGCAATCCCCAATCGACGCCGTAGTTGGCGAGACATACCTCGGACAACCCTTCTCTGCGCCACCGCGCCCGGAAAAGCTCGAAGAAGTACGTCGCAACTGCAACCACATCATCAGGCAATTCCTTACCAATCTAGCGCCCCAAATCACGCCAGATACGCCACTCTGCCTTGCAGTGCCAGCTTGGCGAGATACTAGCGGCCACATATCCCATCTTCCTCTCATTGGTAATGTTGAATCGCTGGGCTATGAACGCATTCATCTGTCACACGTGCCCGATCACGAGCTTATCTATTACCGTGAAGATCAGGTCGTAGCAAGACAACTCCTCCTCCTTCGACGAAGCGCATAAAGAAGCCTTGCATTTTCCTGCCGAATTCGGTACAATTGAACAGATTGAGTTATAAATTTTAAGGAGAAACTATGTCACACGTTAAAGCAGGTGGCTCATCGAAGAACATCCACAACAACGCCGGCGCACGTCTCGGTGTTAAGCGCTTTGGTGGCCAAAAAGTTTCCACGGGCGAAGTACTTGTTCGTCAGACTGGTAGCACAAAGGTTGCTGGCCCAGGTACATTTATCAGCCGTAACTTTACGATTCACGCCGCTAAAGACGGTATCGTTGGCTTCAAGCAAGTAAAAAGCCGTCGTTTCACTGGCAAGACTGAACGTCGCACACAAGTTGTTGTTGAATAGAATCTCACACAGCTAACTACATTCAAAATACCACCCGCTCGGGTGGTATTTTTGCTATTTCATATATTCAAATTGGGCTTTAATTCTTCCCGACCGAGCAATTTGCTGTACGAGCGCCTCACTTAATTGATCGGCAAGCATGACTATATGCGCCTGATACGACTCATATCCCCACTGCTCTATTGAATAGCTGTCAATCACCGACAAAAGTTTATTAATATCTTCAAGTGCCTCCTCGCCAACATACGAAAGCGCCCTTGCGTCTGCGGCTATTTCCGCGAAAGCATCTCCTACAGAGCGAAGCTGCGCCCTTGCGTCATCTGCTTCTTCCGAAAGAGATCGCCGCACGGTCTCGACTTCCTCGCTAATCACTGCCGCATCGCGACCAAGGCCCGTACTACTATCCGACTCCATGTCACTTGAGACGCTCGCCCGAAGAGAATGCAGAATATCTCTACTGCTTTGGCTAAATGCATCTTTCGACAGCGAACCATATTTGTGTTGATTAAACATAGAGGAAAGCTCATCAACTACCCGGACGTACTGTTGTGCATTACTGTGTCGATTGTCGATTGCATCGCTATAAAGGCGCTTAAATCCTTGGATTCGTTCGGCCATCTCATCCACCAGCCTTTTATCGATCTCTGCTTCTGAGCGCACTTCTGGTCTGCCAGTCGGCTCCCAGGCCTCGGCGTCACGGCCAGCATCAAGTGCAAGCTCGTTAGCGAAGAAAGCTTGTGCTTGATCTGAAAACGCCCCCTCCTGGGCTTCTGTAAGATATTCTTTCCCATCTTCCTCAAATGCCGCATAAAGTTTGCCATTGATAGTTTCTTTTCTACCAACTGAAATACGACCATTGCCATGCGGCACAAGTATCGTAGGGTTATCATAACCTGCCGCTTCTTGCTGATTTATTTGATGGTAGGTATATTTTTCATTCATTATTGATATTATTTTAGCATATGCAGTATATAAAGTCAATAGGGCGCCCCTAGACGCTCTCTTGCAACCGACATTCGCTCTCTTTAGTTACTCTCTACAGCACCCGGCGCCACAGGTGATTGGCCTAAGCCAAGATGGTGCTTCACGCGTTCGACGACATCTCCGATCACAACCTGTGATTTCACTAGATAATCATCTACACCAAGATTTTCAGCGCGCTCTTTATCTTTTGGCTGTGAAAGGGCCGTCAACATGATCACCTTAATATTTGTTGTCTCTGGCGTATTACGCAAAATATCAAGCACATCAAATCCACTAATCTTTGGCATCATCGCATCAAGCAAGATAAGGTCTGGCTTAAACTCAATCGCCGAACTCAGCGCATCTTCACCATTATTTACCTGCTTCACCTCGAATCCTTCAAGTCCCAAGCGGGCTTGATACACATCCGCAAGGGCCGTGTCGTCTTCTACCAAGAGTATTCGTTTTTTCGGTTCCATGTAATCATTCTACCCCAGCTCTGCTGAAAAGCACAAGCTATTTTACCCCTAGTTGCCCGAATGCCGCATCAAGCTGCGGATCCTTGCCAGCATTTATATCGCTCTGCGTCATCTTTACGACACTATTGGGCACCAGTCCCTTGCTGCCAACATTCTTGCCATTTGGCGTATACCAATGTGCGACCGTTACCTTTAGCTCTGCTCCGCCAGATAAAGTAATAATCTGCTGCACGCTCCCCTTTCCATAGGTAGTTTCACCAAGCAGCGTCGCTTTGTGATTATCACGCAAGGCCGCTGAGACAATCTCACTCGCACTGGCGGTATCTCTGTCGACCAAAACAACTGTCTTGAGCTTCCCAAGCAGCGGATTGCCATTTGCATAGCTCTTGCGAATCGTCTGTCCGTGCTCACGCTGGCTCACAACAAGCTGATCGCTCGTCAACCACAGACTCGCCACATCTATTGCCGTATCAATATAGCCACCACCGTCACCTCGAAGATCAAGTACAATACCTCTTACATGCTGATTCACTAAATCCTGTGCCGCTTTGCGCGCCAATACTCCAGTTTGGTCATCAAATCGACTGATCGTCATGACGCCAATGCCATTCTTTACCTCTGATGTAACACTTGGATTATTTATGACAGCGCGCGTAAGATCATACGTCTTATCTTGCCCGCCTCTCTGGACCACCAGGCGCAGTGTCGTGCCGGCTTTGCCGCGGATCTTTGATGCTGTTTTATCAGCGGTCCACCCTTTGGCTACTTCTCCGTTTACTGAAATAATGACGTCTTTTGCCTGCAAGCCCGCAGCTTCTGCTGGATTATTTGGCAGGAGTTTCGAAATAATCGGCTGACCATTCCGCGTAGTAATCTCAGCGCCAATTCCCGCCCCGACATCTCCGTTCAGGTCTTTTGTGAGACTATTTGCCTCATCAGCTGTTAGATATACCGTAAATTTATCACCAGCCGCCGCTACAAGCCCATGGTTAGCGCCATCAATCAATGCTTGCGTGTCGAGTTTGCCGTCATAGTTCGCCACAAGCCGCTGATACGTTTGCTCCACACTAGATAGGTCGATCGTCTTATTGGTCGTCTTGATGCCAACAAATGGCGCCAGCGCCGTCCCGATCACTTCAGAGCGAGTGCCGAGCACAAAGCCAACTACGAGCACTAAACACCCTGAAAAAAAGAGCATTCGTTTCGATATTGTTAATCGCTCGTCTGTTGGTTTTTTCGGCACGTTCGGCATCCCCCTTATGTAAATCTCTATCAAGTATACCGCACGTGAGCAAAGAGGAGTAGCTCAATAAAAAAACTCGCCTCATTCTATCATGAAGCGAGTTCTTTATTTGCACAAAAGACGTACTACCTAAAGTGGATAAACTGTAATCCACTAGCGCTAATCGTCATCGTGCTGTAGGTGCCGTCGTACGTGTAGTTGTACTGTGAGACGTTGATAGTTCCATCGCCATTTACTGATTCAACATACATTGCATGACCATAGTAGCCGACATTCCAGATTGCTGCATCACCCGCTCGTGGCGTACTCGAGACAGGAATACCGTCAGCAATTGCACTACCTGGCCATTGGTTTGCATTACCGCGACCGCCCCAGTACGGCATGTGTCGTCCGCTCTGAGCTACCTTGAAGGCTACATAACTCACACATTCACGGTTATACATACCCCAGTTGTCAATCACGCTATCCTGTGGCGCATTACACCAGACTCCTGGATAACCGCCGCCACAAGTTGCGCCATGACCAGCTGGACCAAAATGTTGCTGGTTAGCGGCAGCCTGTTCTTGCTGCAATTTCTTGATACGAGCGTTGTTCTTGCTATTGAGAGACTGGAAGGCACTTTCCTTGCCGTTCGTCTCGGCGATCAGTCGGTTCTTCTCGGCTTCTTTAGCAACGAGTGCATCGCGCTGGCTTTTCTGGTCCTTAATTGTCTGCTCAAGTGCAAGCTTTTGCTTTTCAAGAGCTGCTTTGATCTTATTGATTTCCTGAATAGTGTTCGTAACTGTCTCTTTTACCTGTGCGCGGTTTGCCTGGTCGTCGACGAAAGTTGCAATGTTATCACTACTTGCGAGTTGTTCAAGTGGCGAGATATTGCCGCTGACGTACATATTAGCAATCGTCTGACCCAGCAAAACCTTGTTTTGATCAAGCTTCTTCTGATTGTCGGCAATTTGCTTCTTCAGCTGCGCTTCTTTGACGAGACTCTCATCTAACTGCCCTTGAATTACATTCCGCTGTGCAGTAAGCTTGCTGAGCGCACCTTGCAAAGTCTGCTTTTGCGACTCCAGCTGACTAATTGTATTGTTGTTCTGGCTAATCTGGTGCTTGATCGCCTGAATCTGATCGTCATACTGATCAGCGTAGGTTGGCTTACTAAACGATACCGGTGCGAGAGATGAGATCGCCATGATTGCAGCAGCAACAATACACGCCTTGCGCGCGAAGGATTGCCTGGCAACTGGTGTGGTGGACCGTTGTTTCATTAAGAGTAGTGTAACATAAGCATTTTAGCGTTGTCAAGCCTGCCTAAATCTTCAGGTAACGACGGGTCGCGAGAAGCGACGACAAGACGCCAATAATCGCCCCTGCTCCAATCATTGCCAGCACAACAAATCCTATATACATCGTCATAAAGTCGATAGTCGGCTGGATCGCCACTTCGTAGCTCAATAATTTGTCTTTCGATGCATAGAGTGCGAGCATACCAAGCGTAGTCGCAATAATTGCTGCAATAAATCCATACACGACTGCCTCCACGATAAACGGCCCACGAATGAATCCACGATCAGCGCCTATCAATTTCATCATCTGAATCTCTTCCTTGCGGTTAAAGATTGCCATACGAATAGTATTGAAGACGATGAGACTCGAGATAGCCACGAAAACAACGCTTGCGATGAGCCCTGCCCTATCAGCAAAGTCAACCCAACGCCCGATATTCTTAATAGCAGCGCGGCGCGGACCGGCGAATGATGGCTTACGACTTGGATCAATATGCGACTTTAGAGTTGAATCGGTTTTGACAAAATTATCAAGCTCGGTCGTGTCATTGATATCGACAAGATTTACATGTATCGTACCTGGAAATTCATTTGTCGCTTCATTGAGCGCCTGCAAAGTTTGAGCGTCACTACTGTTTTGCTTGGCAAATTGCTGACGAGCCTCCGCTGGCGAAGTATAGCTGACACTCTTGACTGTCTTGAGCTTACGAATGCCCGACATAATCGTATCGACATCCGACTGAGGTGTATCTTTCTGAATATAAATTGACATATCCACCTTGCTCCGAATACTATCGACTGTTGTCTGTAAAGTGCTTCGTGCCGCGAAGGTCATGAAAATAATAAGCAACGTAATCGTCATCACTGCGGTTGCGGCAATAGTAAGCCATGCATTACGACTGAAGTTGTTGATACCATACCGTACCATACGCATAAAAGTGATCCACTGCCTTCGGCGGCGTCGCTGCAGGGCGAACGCATGTGCATCGGTTTTCTTAGCCATTGTTTGCTCCTCCCTGACGATAACTTCCTTGTGCTTGGTCGCTGGTAATCTTACCATGGTCAATCGTGACCACGCGGCGCTTCAGACGATTAACAATTTCGACGTTATGAGTCGTGAGAAGCACTGTTGTACCGTAGCGATTGATCTTTTCAAGCAATTTCACGATTTCCCAGCTGTGCTTAGGGTCGAGATTTCCTGTTGGCTCGTCGGCAATCAAGATCTTTGGCTGACGTACCATTGCACGTGCGATCGCAACGCGCTGTCGCTCACCACCAGATAACTGATGCGGGAAACTCTTTTCCTTGCCACTGAGGCCAACAAGTTCAATAATTCGTGGTACTGTCGCTTTTATTTCACGATTTGTCATACCCGCAATCTCGAGCGCAAAGGCAATATTCTCAAATACCGTGCGCTGCGGAAGTAGCTTAAAATCCTGAAAGACAACACCGATGCGGCGACGCAAAAGTGGGATATGCTTGTCCTTCAGTGTGTCATAATCAATTCCACCAACCACGATCTTACCGGTTGTTGGCTTCTCCTCACGTGTTAAGAGTTTGAGGAGTGTTGACTTTCCAGCACCAGAGGTACCAACAATAATGACGAATTCCTTCGGCTCAACATGTAAGCTGATACGATTGAGTGCCGACTTGGTCGTCTTACCGTATGTTTTTGTTACCCTATCTAACAGAATCATTACTGTTTTTAGTATATCATATCCGCACAGTTAAACACTGGCTGGTGACTCGAGGTAGGCACTCATAAAGCCATCAAGCTTACCATCAAGCACGCTCTTGGCATCTTTATCTTCATATTTTGTACGCGTATCTTTCACGAGCGTATAGGGGTGAAGTACGTAGTTACGGATTTGGCTACCCCAGTTTGCTGACTCCCCTGCCTGAAGATCACTGAGTTTTTCAGCATGCTGCTCGAGCTTGAGCTGCGCTAATTTTGAACGCAAAATCTTGAGCGCCGTTTCTTTATTTTGAAGCTGCGACCGTTCGTTCTGAATTGCCACTACAGTATTTGTCGGCAAATGTGTAATACGCACCGCACTGTCCGTCGTATTCACACTTTGACCACCATGACCACCAGCTCGATATACATCAATTTTGAGCTCTTTTTCATCAAGCTCGACTTCTTCTGGTGCGTCAATCTGCGGCAAAACTTCGACAAGCGCGAATGATGTCTGACGGAGATTATCACTATTAAACGGACTTAGACGCACAAGGCGATGCACGCCGTGCTCGCTACGTAATTTTCCATAAGCAAATGGCCCCGAAACTTCAATAACACTAGTTTTAATGCCAGCCTCTTCCCCGGTGCTTCGCTCGACATTTTTTGTGTCCATGCCAGATTTTTCAGCCCAACGTAGGTACATACGTTCCAACATTTCCGCAAAATCTTGTGCGTCCGTACCACCAACTCCGGCTGTAATACGCAATATCGCATCGTGGTTGTCATACTCCCCATCAAAGAGTAAATCTCTTTTTAGTTTGGCAAAATCCGCTTCAAAAGCCGTCACTTGGCGCTCAATTTCATCGGCAAGTGATTCGTCACCCAGTGACAATAATTCATCAAGATCGTTTACCTGTACCTGTAGTGTTTGCCACGGCTCGATCTGACTACGCAGGCTCGCTGACTTTTTACTCAAATCCTGAGCATGGTTAGGATCATTCCATACCTCTGGTACTGCAAGTTGCTCATCGATATTTTGCAGTTCGGTAATTTTTTCATTCAGATTCAGCCGCTGCCATGCTGCATCAATATCATTTCGAAGCTGCTCGGTCCGCTTTTTAAGTGGTTGCATATAGTTTATTGTAGCAGTTACACTAGAGCTATGAAACTTGGTATCTTTGATTCTGGTCG
>JBKGVB010000014.1:0-47019 GCA_046462475.1 Saccharimonadales bacterium (SeqCode)
TTTGAGGGGTGTCTTTTCCCTTGACTAAAGTATAAGCGTTTTGCCCCGCCAGTGGCAAGTCTTTATACCCTAGATCAGCCGAGATTTGTGCTATCTGTTCTTGGGTCTTTGGTAGCAGGTGTCCAATCGTTGCTGTAATATTCTGCGTTTCAATCGGTGTAGAGTTATAAGCATCCCGCTTTGAGGCAACACGACGCACGAGCCGCTGACCAATAATTGTATTCACCGTTGAAGCAATCAGGAATGGCTCGATACCCATATCAAGAAGGCGCGGCAAGACACCCGCTGCTGAGTTGGTATGCAGCGTACTAAATACCAAGTGCCCCGTAAGTGCCGCCTGTACGGCCAAATTCGCAGTTTCAGCGTCACGAATCTCTCCGACCATGATAATGTTCGGATCCTGACGCAAGATTGAACGGAGGCCGGAGGCAAACGTCAAACCGACATCTGCATTTACCTGAATCTGGTTCACGCCGTCCATCTTATACTCGACCGGATCTTCCAAGGTCACGATATTCACCGAGTCGTCTTTTACTTCCTTGATGAGAGCGTAGAGACTTGTCGACTTACCCGATCCAGTCGGACCAGAGGTAAGAATCATACCATTTGGTCGCTTAATCCCCTTCTGAATTGCTCGTAGGGCACGGCCAGCATAGCCCATTTGCGCAAGATCAAACGTATTGCCCGATTTATCCAAAAGACGTATCACTACCTGCTCACCCCAGACCACTGGGCTAATGGCGATACGGAGGTCGACTTCCTTATCGGCAACCTTGATAGTAAACTGGCCGTCTTGCGGCGTGCGATGTTCATCAATCTTCAGATTACTCAAAATCTTAATACGGCTTACGAGAGCCGGCTCGATCGATTTTGGAAGCTGCATGATCTCACGCAAGACACCGTCGACACGGCAACGAATCTTTAACGCCTTTTCAAGTGGTTCGATATGAATATCGGAGGCTTTCGTCTTCACGGCGTATTCAAGAATGGTCGAAAGAGCACGTGAAATCGGTGAATCCTGCACAATTGTCTTGATGTTGCTCTGCGTCGTCGCTGCCTCAGCCTCTTCGGATGCGACCGCTGCCGCATCCACGCTCGAAAGGTCGGTCTTGTACTGATCCAGCACATGCCGTACGCCCGCCTCGGACGCCATAAACACCTTAAGTGGCCGCTGAATACGATTAGCAAGATAATCCACCGCCTGGACGTTATTTGCATCAATCATAGCTACCGCAAGGCGATTTTGCACCTCGGCAAGCGGCACAGCCATAAAGCGCTCGGCAATATCTTCAGGCAGCAGCTGCAAAATTTTATCGTCGATTATACTCGAGCGAAGATTAACATATGGAACGCCAGAGACCTGAGCAATAGCATGAGTTAGCAGCTCATCATCAACTAATCCCTTCTGTAGTAATACACTGAGAAGTGGCTGGTTCGCTTTCGTTGACTCTTCTTGTGCCTCATCTATCGTGACCTGAGCAAGCAACCCTTCTTCAACGAGAAGATGGGTGAGCTTATCTTGTATTTCAGCAGTTAGCAGCGCCATAAAATCGGCCTCCTAATTGCCTTCTTTACCAATTGTCACCTCGACGGTTGGATTGAGTGCCTCTTGAGCAAATACCTTCGGATCAGGCTGACCTATATCAGCACTGTACTTCTGGATAGTCTTTACCTTCACTGGCTCACCTGCACTTTGCAGGCCAGGAATTGCCCCGACGACAAAATACGCAATCGCCATACTAATAGAAGCGATGAGAATAATCATTGCAATATCTGTTTTTTTCATGGCTTTACCACCTTTGTCTGTAACTCAACGTCCATAGCAGGCTGATAATATGCTTCGCCCGCAACATTCATCTGAAGACGGCTCCCCTGCTGCTGCACCTGCAACGAGCTGATAGAAATAGCACGGATTGAGCGTTCAAGTCGCTCCAAGACATCTTTGAGTCGATTTGCTGCCTTATCGTCCTTACCATTAGTCGAAACGGTGAAATTAAACTGGATCGCGTTATTATCAGCTGCAGCTCCTGCCGAACTAGTGCCACCCACAGGTGTAACGGTTAGGGATTCAATAGTAACACCCGGCTGAGCAAGCAATACATTACTTTGTAGTGATGCACCGAGTGCTGCAGAGTTTGCTCGTGCTGGCAGCGCGTCCAAGATCACCTGGACCGGCTCAGAGTCTGCCGCCGACTGCAACTTGATAAGTGATTCGTTCGTATTAAGTACGCGCAAGTTATCTTCAAGCTTGCTGACGACCTTATTATTGTCCTGCAGTGTAGAAACTGTATGCATCTTTTCTGCGAGTACTTTCTCGTTAAAGATAAACTTCTGCCCGAGTACGTACAGCAGTACGATCGACGCACCAATAATAACCGACGCCCCAGCAACCCAGAGGAACATCATCTGACTTGCCTTCGCGATCTGCTGTCGCTTGCGGATTGCGGCTTCTTTCTTTGTAGCAACCATCTTAGTTTGCCCCCTTGAAAATATCTATCGGTGTATCAAGCTTCGAATCTGTAGCATTGCTTGCCTGCGGCGCAACAATCGTACCATTTGAGGAATCACGGCTAAAGAGTTCGTCTGGGTACGTAAAGCTGATCGTAAATCGCAATTGGCGGCCGCCTGTCGCATCGAGGCCAAAGCTTGTATCGCCTTCATTCACCTCCGCTGTCAGAGGAACTGACTGCGCCTCGCTGCTGCCTTGTGTCATATAGGTAAACTTCGTCGCCAAAATTGTCTTCTTTAGCGCATCCAGCTGATTATAGCCGCCCGTTGTCTGACCTTGCAAGGTAATCAGCTTATTCTGAGCGTCCAGCGAGATAGTCGATATAGACGTACTGCTTGGTATTACGGTCGCGAGTACATCAAACAGGCGCGAATTAACAGCCGTCTTGCCGTAATTTGATGAGATTTCTTTTAATTGATTCTGGATAGTTAATGCTTTTCCTAGATCAGGTACGCTCTGAAGCTTCTTTGCCTCTGAGCTAATACTGTTATCAGCAAGCGTACTGCGAATGGCCTGAACACCAAACACATAGAGCGACAGCAGGACAACCGCTGCAGCAAATCCGATCGCTGCCAAGATAGAGACCGAAATCACCGTCGTGCGTACGCGCTGCGCCCTGAGAAGCTCTTGCTTTACATCTGGGATGAGATTGATCTCAATCATAGCTTGTTGCTCCTCTGCGCGAGGCCTACTGCTGTAGCGAATTCATTTACTACCGGCAAGAGTTGTTGTTGATCGCTTTGAGATACACGCACCTTCTGCCATGGATTGGCTGCCGCTGCAGTCACGCCTGTCTTGCCACCAATATAATCACCAAATCGCGGCACCGTTGTCGCAAAACCAGACAGCAAAATACCACCGACTGAGATATTCGGATAGCGTGTCTGGAAGAATTTAATAGATTTCGTAAGTTCAGATGCAAAATTCTCAAGCGTACTCTCAATTGCACGGTATACTTGCCCCTCAAGCCGATCTGGTGCGAGACCAAACTTCAAGATGAACTGCCGTGCTTGGTCATCTTTCACATTGAGATTCTGGACCGCTGCCTTGATGAGCGAATTGAGTCCCATCGGAATCGTTCGTACGAGTCGTGGCGTGTCTGCATAGGTAATCACGATATCTGTTGATTGTTCACCCATATCGAGAATAAGGCGTGCATCGGTGACACCACCAGGCAAAAGTGATCGAATCATAGCGATTGGATCTGGCTCTGCAGCGATAACATTGAGACCTAGGTTCTCAATAAACTCTAGTCTGTCCTCTGCATAGCTGATCGCCGTACTGGTGATAATAACCTCTTGCTGCTTTGGATCGTGCAGGCTCTGCCCTAGTAGGCGCCAGTCGACCTTCGCATCATCCACCGACATCGGAATATATTGGTCGAGCTGATACTTGATCGTATTCTTCAGCTCTGCCTCGGCCATAGTCGGAACATCAATAACTGTCGTGAATGTCTTTTGGCTTGGCAATCCTATTGCGACATCCTTTGTCTTGATGCCACTCTGGCCGATCGCCGTCATAATAATCTCGCCAAGTCGCTGACGCGCCTCAGGTGAATCAGAGCCAGTCACTTTGCTATCTACTGGAGCATACCCATAATGCGCAAGCGACCAGCTATCAGTGCCCGCTTTATCGAGTTGCACTACCCGTACTGCGTTAGTACCGATATCCAGTGCGAAAAAGTTGCCCACGCTTTTTAGTAATGCCATATTGCTGCTTATTATACATAAGCGTTACGACTAATAGCAAGTGCTTTTAAAATCGAGGTGGCAACTCTTTGACAGAGACTGTCTGAGCGACACCCTTGCCGTTCATGCCGCCACCGCCACCAAACGCCCACAAGAACGCATCGCCACGCAGGTTAAAGACTTCACCTGCCCCTGCAGCCGTAGGGTCTGTCGTACGATTAAAGTACACTTTGTTCGCCATGACTGGACCATTAACGATAAGTGGATTCTTACAGGCGTCAGTACCATCCTGCCAGCTTGCATCACTAATATCCCCAAATGCCTTAAATGTTCCATCGGCATTGAGTGTTGCATCTTCGCTACAGGTGTTGATAGCACCTCCATCTGTATCAGTTGAAGTAATATCGAAGTCAGATGGTGCACCTGCGATCAGCCACGCATCAATGCGCTTTACCCCAGAGTCGATCTTGATATTTTTCGCAATGATGAGAATTTGCGGCACATTACTAGTTGCCTTCACAGAACTATCGAGAGTGATGTCATCTTTTATTTCTATTGTGCCACCTGTATTACAGATGACTTGAGTAGATGTAGCGTTTGATATCCCGTTGATGGCAGTCTGAGAGAGCGCCGGACAAAGTGACGCATAGCTGCCATCAAATCCTATCGGACCATTCCAGTTTCCTGTCGATGGATTCCCTGCTCCAGTATTAGCAAAACTCAATGCTGATTTGTCGCTCAGACTTGGCGCTGTAGTTACGCCATTTTCATATGCCGCACCCGAAGCAAAGAGATCACCCGTATTCGTGCCATTCATCATTGCTCCATACTCGCTCCAGCTGCCATAAGTCTTACTGTCCTTTATCATGCTAGTCGTCGTGGCAACACCACCGATCCGCGCATCATAGCCCCAGAACTGCACAGTTGGGCTTACAGGTGACGGAACAATTGTCACACACGCTCCCGCAGAAGTAATGCGTGTCGTTACCCCTGCTACCGTATGCGTTGCCTCGACTTGTCGACAAACCTGCTTTCCTACATCGGCATTTGTCGGCACGAATGCACTTGAATCATTTGAGTACGGCGTCGTACCTGGGCCCTTATGGAATGTCGTCGGCCTACCAAGGTCTAATTGCGAATCGCTCGTAGTTGCATCCCATACACCTCTCCATGTAGAATCTGGCGAAGAACCAGCCCCGACAACCCCATCGATCGCATATGCTACACCACTAGTTATCTCATGGGTAAAGGTAATAGATTGTCCAGGATGTGCATACGTTGCCGCACTACCATCTACATAAGCAGTTGTCGTAGCTGCTGGTGCACCTGGTGCATTGCTTATCTTCACACATTGCCATGTAGAATATACTGCACCCTGAAGAGGGGGATTATACGCCGATGGGTTAATCCACAATCGCTCACAAACTGTGTGGCCAGCATACGATGCTTTTTGAGCCGCGGTTAGTTGCGGTGTTGTGATTGTTTTTGACACGCCCGGAAGCCTACTCTTGGTCCATGTGTTTGACAATGTCATAACTTGAGAGCCACTGTCTATCTTACGATACACTCTATAGTCAACATCATACGTCGTTGCATATTTGCCGTTAGAGGTAATGGTATGTACCCAGTCTATTTTATCCGCTGTAGTCGCACTGGCTACAGTAGCCTTGACGACATTATTGACTTTTACGACACTCGTCGGCTTTGCACTCCAAGGACAGCCCTGATCAGCGTAAATACCATCAAATGGCGTATTGTACTGAATGGCATTACCATAGTAAACATCATTTAAATTCAGCTGATATATCTTGCCTGCTTTTGGCAGAAACCAGACACTAAAATCCTTATTATTTCCGCCTGGCGGAGTAAAGAAGCCACCACCTGTCCATTGTGCCCCACCTGTATCCTGCTTATAAAGCGCAACATTACTCCAGCTCCCGTCACGATCTTTCTCTTGCAATTTCATCGTGATAAGCTTGCCATTACCTTGTGCGCTCCCTTTAGTATTATCGAGGTCGTATAGGCGAATCGATACCCGACCGCCATTATAGTTTGGCTTTATTGAGCAATCAGCGCCAAACTTAATACGATAATCATTGTACTTAGGAGTAGTATTTGTTTGCGTAAGTGTCACTGCATAGCCATTTGCTGCGGCACCATTCTTCGCCGTATCACCCAAGTGAGCGATTGTTGCACCGGGGCCCGAAGCGACAAGCTGGAAAGTGTTTTGGATGTTACCTGAAAGGTTATCACTGTATGGCTTCACCTTTAGGGTAGCGACGTACATCTTAATATCTGAGTTGTAAGCAAGGTTAGCGAACTTGATCACCTTGTTGCCATTACTGCCAGTACAATTAGTGTTTTTCTCGCCATATACAACGCCTGTTCGCTTATTATTACCCTGATCAAGTCCACTGATTTTTGAGCCGAGTCCTCCGTCAAACTCATAATTAGTGATTTTACTTCCCTTACCGCCTCCGCCACTATACCCATCGCTGAAGGGAGACTTATCTAGACCCGGACAATAACTGTAGCCTTTTATCGTCACCTGTCCACTACTAGAAGTAAAATAAATACCTACATTTAACTCTGACTTCTTCACCCACTGGGTATAGCCCACAGCCCCCATGATCTCTGGCTTTGGCGAACCTGCAATACCATCGCTAGTATTATAAAAAGTATCCCCATACGCCCCAACGATACTTGATCCAACTAAAGCAAGGCTTGCCATCGAAAAGAGTAGCCCTACTAGATAACCTCGTCGTTTCATTACTTATACACCGCCTGCCGGTTGGCAATTTGCCCTGCAATTCTGGCAATTTCCATTTCATTATTTGGATCTTCTCTGCGCAGCCGATCAAGCTCTTGCTGATATAGTGCCGTTGCCGCCTTGTGGTCACCCGCATCGTCAAGTACATTTGCATATGTCCGATAATACGCTGACACACCTGATGGATCACGCGACGCAGCAATCTGATAAGCCTGAGATGCCTTACTGTACTGCTTTCCTGCAGCAAGTACCGTCGCCGCCTGCTGAGCCTGGTCGGCTGTCTTCAATTCTTTGTTTAGATCGCTATTAGCCAGTGCATCCACATCTTTACCAAATAGCGCTTTTGAACGCTGGTTGGCCGTTTTCTCCCCCATATCTTGATAAGAAACACCGTTCGTTTCACTAATAATCTTCGCGTTCTCTTCTTTTTGCCGCTTAGCCGCCTGCTGCACCTGCTGCCATGCTATATAGCCGCCTATGCCGGCGACAAGAAGGAGTATCACTATTACGATACTGAGCGGTTTTACAAAGTGATTATTCATACCACGCGGTAATGATGATGTCATATTGCTTATGATAGCAAATACTCCGCCCCAAACAAAGGGAAAACCCCGCCCCCGGAAAACCGGGAACGGGGTGTTCCGATACTGCAGTGTGTCCGACGCCGTCTATCGGCGCGGGAACGCGACCAGGCGAGACTCACGTCCGCCGGGACCTGTGGCGACCACACGAAGGCGCTTGCGAGTGGGATGTGCCACCCGAATCACGCACGAGCCCTTCGCCTTGCTGGTCTTCAGCACCGTCCGAATGACATGACCGTTCTTACGAACGAGCACGGCCTTCAGGAGCGTCACCCGCTGGGTGCTCCAGACCAGACGATATTTCTGCCCCTTCAGGTGACGCACACTGAAGCCGAGCTTCGGAGCAGCACTTGTCGTGGGCTTGTACGTCCAGGAGAAGTCATCCGCCAGAGCACTCTTGCCAATTGACAGCATCCACCTCCCTGGACGAGCACCACGAAAGCTGACACAATCCCCAGCCTCGACTTCCATATCTCGGTCATACAGTCTACTGCCGTTGAACGAGACATCCATATACATAGAGCCCGATTCTTTACGCAGGTCAACGTAGACCGTACCCGTGGAGTCGACAGGGGTGATGCGTGCCTTCGTGTAGTTGTAGGCGCCACCGTACGGCACGGGCACCAGCCCCCGCCGGTTGACCTCCTGGCAGGCCGCCGAAACAGGGGTGGGAGTCGGCGACACCGTGGGGTCATCCGTCGGGGTGTCCGTCGGAGACGTGGTAGATGCCGAAGATACTCCGGCAGTCGCGCTGGCAGAGGCGGACCCGAGGCCCACCATCGTGCCAGTCAGTGCGACAGCAAGCGCGATGACGAGCGCCAGCAGCGCCGCACCAGCCCCCGCCATCTTGTTGTGTCGGGCCATTTTCGGGCCCTCCTCTCGAGAGAAGTAGTTTTGCAGTATCGGATTATTAAACTGCACCCTGGACGGGGCAAAAGCTCAACATCCGGTGCTGCACATACACCACCTTGGCGTACGATGGCTTTACCTTAGCATTTTCTTACAAATTTGTAAAGCATAAGGGGTATAAAAAATAGAGAAATAATGCCAAATTTCAGGAGTGTCCGCTGAGGCGAGTCGAGGTCGTCGACTCATATACCTCAGCGGACACCCTTTCTAGCTACGACTTACGGCAGATCTCCCGTCTGCTCAGCCGTGGCCAGCTCTGGTCGTTCTTTGATCGAAAGAACACCAAAGCTTCTGCTCGCTTGATGTACGCACCTGGGCGCAGACGAAAGGAGAACACAATCATTCCCTTCTTCTGCGTGGGCTTGACGTGCCGATGCTTCGTCTTACCCTTCCTCAGTCCGATCACGACGTCGAGCCGCGTGAGCGGCTGCACATCGGATACGGAGCGAGTGTCCATCACTCGCAAACGCACTTTCGCGCCATGGGTACGACAGCGGGGCCTCGTCTCAACAGATGCCGGCTTGCCGGCACTGTTTGTCGTCGACCAGGCAACAGCGCCTGTACGATCGATAACTGACGAGGAGTCCTCGCTGCTGGCGCTCGCAGTGGAGCTGACTGCGAGAAGCAACAGAGTGACAGCCACTGTCACTGTCGTTGCCTTCAAAGGTATTGGGAGATGCACAATCTTCCTTTCGTATTCGTAGGAATCTACCTCTGACCACGCGCCTTCACTCCCGAAAGGAGCAAAAACACGCGATATTGATAATACCACGAAACTCTGAAGATTTGTCCCCTTGCCATAGAAAGTAAAGTGAGGTGGTCGATATAGAGGACGACTTCTGTTAAAATAGGACAAATGAGTTCACTTTCTATAGGTATTGTCGGACTGCCAAACGTCGGGAAATCGACGCTTTTTAATGCACTTACCGACGCCGAAATTCTGGCAGCAAACTATCCATTCGCCACTATCGAGCCAAATACAGGTATCGTGCCCGTCCCTGATGCCAGGCTCAATATCCTACAAAAAATGTATTCAGCCCAGAAAGTCATCCCTGCTACTGTCACCTTCGTCGATATCGCTGGCCTTGTAGCTGGTGCGTCGAAGGGTGAAGGCCTCGGCAATAAATTCCTGGCAAATATTCGCCAATGCGACGCTATTGTCCATGTTGTACGAGCCTTTGAAAACGACGATATCTTGCGGCACGACAGCAGCGCAGTTGACCCAAAAAGTGACATCGAGATCATCAATACTGAGCTAATACTCGCGGATATACAGACTATTGAAAACCGCCTACCGAAGTTACAAAAAGAGGCGAAAGCAAAGCCTGCCGCACGTGAACAAATAAGTTATCTCGAAAGTTTACTGCGTCACCTCGAAGCTGGCACACCTCTTTCTGCCCTACCATCACTCGATACCGAGATGCTTGCCGATCTCCATCTGCTTACCGCAAAACCAGTCATCTACGCCTTTAATGTCGATGAAGCCACCCTCACTGATGAGACAAAGCGCCATGAGCTGACATCACTTGTCGCGCCAGCCCGAACAATTTTTGTATGCGCAAAGATCGAAGAAGAAATCAAAGACCTACCTGAAGAAGACGCGCTCGAGCTCCTCGAAGCCTACGGTGTAGCCGAGACGGGACTAAATCAACTCATCAAGGCGGCCTATGATACTCTCGGACTACAAAGCTATCTGACCGCTGGAGAAAAAGAAGTCCGCGCTTGGACGATTCACAAAGGCAACACAGCTCCGCAAGCCGCTGGCGTCATTCATACTGACTTTGAAAAAGGCTTTATTGCCGCACAAATCGTTAACTTCGACGACCTCGTTGCCGCAGGATCAGAAGTAGCAGCAAAAAGTGCCGGTAAACTCCGGACTGAAGGCAAAGATTACGTCATGCAGCCTGGTGATGTCGTAGAATTTCGTTTCAACGTCACAAAATAATTCTAAAAGTGAAAGACCCCCACCCGACTCCTGTCTCCAGGAATGGATGGGGGTATTTCGACTACTCGATGGGTGTGGCAAACCACAGGGTTCGATCTGCCCAATCGCCAGGACCAAGCCTCAGCCCAGAGCAAACGGTGATCACCAACCCCGACGGACCGTCAGGGTTGTACACACGCTGCTGTGGATAATCAGCCACAGGAACCTGCAACCGTTGATTCACCTGGTAGCAAATCTGACGCCCAGAGTCACCACGAAGGACGATACGATCACCTTCATGTAGCTGCTTCAGCAGATCATTGCCTAGCGCCGAACCATCTGGCCAGGTGTGGGCATTCAACAGGACATTACCCTGCTCCACACCCGGACGAACACCCGGTTCATCCCATGCCATCTGGCGCTTGCCTACCGATGTCAACGGAGGCGTGCCAGGTGTACCACCTTCACGCGGTACGGCTACAACCGCGACGGTCTGACCAACTACCATGACGCTAGTTGGCACAAACAGGCCCGACCCTGCGCTACAATCAGCTATCGGAGCCGATGCTGTAGCTGTAGGTGTAGGTCTAGGCGGTTGAGTGGGCGTTGGCACAACAGGCGTTGCCGAAGGTGCCGTCTGCAGCAGCGACGGATCAACCGCTGGCTGTTTAGCTCCATCAAAGCGGAGCCAAACACCATAGGCGATCGTCAGAAGACAGAGAAACATGGCGCCCCAGAAGAGGAAGCGCCGTATCATACGAGACATAGCTACTTCCTTCTATTCTAGAGATGTAGTCGAAAAAGAACTGCCACCACATGGGTGATGACTATTTTTATTATATCATAAAAATAGTCATTCTTCAATAAAATGAAAGAGCCCGGCCCTGCTACGCTGGCTGCGTAGCAGGAACCGGGCTAACCCTTCACAAATCAGTCATCACTTGCGGTGACGACCGACAGTTTCGACAGCCAGACGGCGACGGCGCGTGAACACCGTGCTTCCACCCAGCAGCAACATCGCACCGAAGCCGGCGCCGATGAGCAGCTGCCCCATCCCGTTGTTAGACACGAGAGCGTAAGACGCACCTGTCTCCGGCACACCATTCGGCGGCGGTGGCGTGTGATGCCCCACCACGTGGACGTAGCAACTCGCGCTGGAGTCACTGTGCTGGTAACCAGTTGCCGACTTCACCTCGACCGTTGCCGAGGGGTTGTTGGACAGCTGGGAACCGTCCTTGGCTGAGTATACGACCGAGTAGGTACCCGGGCCGTATGTTCCCGCCTTCGGAGTCACCTCCACGCCCGCGGGCTGCTCCGGGATCACCAGAGAGCCATCGGTCGCACAAGTCGGAGCCTTCAGAGCGAACGCCACCGGAGTCGCACCCGCCAGGCAGTCACCCGGACTTGTCCGAATGACCTGATACGTGGCATGGTGATCATCCACCAGAGTCCAACCAGCCGGGAGGCTGGCGCTGAACTTGTCCGTCGCGATGGCGGTTGCCGTCACGACGAGCGAGTTCAGATCGAAGGAGTACGAAACCCCTTCCGGACCATTGGCCAGCATCACACCGAACCCGCCGGAAGTGCCGGGGCCAGTGCACTCATCCTGCCTGACCGTCGGGCTTACCGGCTGCACCACGGAGGCGCAGTCGTCACCCGTCGGCTGATCAGGAATCGTGTAGTCAACGGTCAGCTCCTTCGAACCGTCCGCAAAACGACTACCCGCGTCCGCCTTGAAGGTGGCCGTGTGCGTACCCGGCGTCTGATCGAGCGTCCCCTCGAGGGAGGCATGCTCGACAACAACCGTTGCCACGGCCGCATTGCTGCAGTCGGGCGTGGTGACGTTCACCTTGGCGGTGGCGTTCTTCACAGCACACTGGTCGGCGTTGCCGTCCAGCTTGGATCCGACGTCGACCGTCACCTTTCCAGGATTGGTCAACTCGTACCCGTCGTCCGCCACCGGAGTCGCCGACTGGGTGCCGGGACCGGTGCCAGTGACGTTGGTCCAGTTGCCGTGCTCGAAAGCGGGCCACTGTACCGAACCATCAGACATGCACGTCGGCGGCGTGACCACCGGCTCGGGAGCCGTGATCTTTACCGTCGGGATCGCACAGCCGTTGTTCCAGATGGCCTGACCATCGGCGTCCCAGTTGTGACCCGGGTAGTTGAACCCGTCTGTCGTGGTGAACGGCGGAATGATGTCCCGTCCATCCTGGTGAACGGCATGCCCGTTGCCCAGCGCTTCGTGCTGGTCGTTGAGGATGCTGTCGTCATCCACGGTCTGCCTGACCCAGTGGCCAGGGTTGCCAGTCGCGTGGCAGATGGTAACCGGTACATGCTGCACGTTCCCGTTACCTGCTGAAGCGCTGGGGGCCGAAGTGAACCCAACCAACGCCAGCAAACCGGCAATGCCGGTCGCGAGCAACACTCGCTTCTGACCGATCATCTTCTCTCTCCTCAGGGGGTAATTGGAATGTCAAAACCAGATTGTGAAAGTACTAAAGTAGAGCCCTCTGCAGGGCTACAAAAGCACTCCCGCAACATAGGTCCTCCCTATCCAATGTGGACCTACTAGTTATATCAGAAGTATGCTAGTTTGTAAATAATATCACCTAATCGTCAAGCAGGCTCGCTACTTCGAGCAGCTACCGATACCGCGTTGCTTCAGATAACCTGAAGTAGGTAGAATCGTTCTCGATTCCCTTTCATGCCCGCCACTTCGCTATCTGCCTTGTCGGTAATCACGAACAACTTTTTTGCCCATGCTTCAAATTCTTTAAGTATCTGGCGGCGAACGGAATCGTTCTTGATCACACCCTTATTTACCTGTGCCTTGCCTGCTTCAAATTGCGGCTTTAACATAGCAACAATCTGAGTGTGTGAATCTGCAATAGTAGCAATATGTGGCAAAATTTCACGCAGTGAAATGAAACTCACATCCATTACCACGATATCTGGAATTTCACTTGGGGTAAAATCTCGAATATCCGTCTTCTCGTGAAGTTCGATCTGCGGATTGCTGTGCAAGCTTGGGTGCAGCTGGTCGGTGCCAACATCAACCGCAAAAACCTTTTTCGCCCCATGCTGCAGTGCGTAATCGGTAAATCCACCGGTCGACGATCCTACATCGAGTACAATCTTGTCCTGAAACTCAACTCCGAGTACCTCTGCTACACTTGCAAGCTTCAGCCCAGCACGCGATACGTATCGCTGCCTGTCGGCCACAAATACTTTGTCATGAAAACCAACAAAATGGCCAGGCTTTAAGACAACCTGACCATTTACTTTTACATCACCGAGGCGAATCATCGATTCAGCCTGACTACGAGTCGGCGCGAGCTTTCGTACGACCAAAAGAGCGTCCAGCCTCTGTTTCATCTATTTCTTTCGTTCGCGATATTCACCAGTTGTCGTGTCGACACTGATAATATCACCTGTTTTGATAAACGCCGGTACTCGTACTTCGAGACCAGTTTCGAGCGTTGCATCTTTCGTGACGGCGTTTGTTGTGTCACCCTTTACGACATCTTCCGTGTACGTAACCTCCAGGTAAAGATTTTTTGGAAGTTCAACATTGATCACACGGTCGCCAAAGAACTGAAGACTTAGTGGATCACCTTCCTTCAGGTAGTTCTTTGCACTATCGACGACATCTGCCGGTAGTTCAAACTGCTCAAAGCTTTCTGGATCCATAAAGAAGAAATTGTCACCGTCGCTGTATAAATACTGAACAGTTTTGTTGCTCACTTCAGCCGGCTCAATTTTATCTTGGCCCTTAAATGTCTTTGGAATTACGCTACCATCGAGGATGTTTTTGAGGCGAACATTCACGATCGAACCGCCTCGGCCCATTACTTTCTGACCATATTCGACAACACGATATGGCTTTCCATCAATCTGAACAACCGTTCCCTTTTTAAGATCTGTCGGCTGATACATAGACTATCCCTGGATAACGAATGGTAGTAGTGCAAGATGACGTGCGCGCTTGATCGCAACTGCTAATTGGCGCTGCTGCTTGACGCTAAGGCCTGTCTTTGAGATTGGCTCAATCTGACCATATGCGTTGATGTAGCGTTGCAATGTCTTTACATCGCGGTAGTCAAAGTAAGTGACTACATCTTTTTTAAATCGTTTCGGACTCATTTCTTAATTCTCCTTAGAATGGAATTTCACTTAAATCAATTGGTTTGTCATCGATGTCCTCTGGAGTGACATCATTTGAAGGTGTACTCGAATTATTCGAGCGTGGAGCTGGTGCGCTTTGACCTTCGCCGCTCGGACCGTCGAGGAATGTAACATCAGTTGCTGTTACTTCGACGCGCGAACGCTTTTGGCCACTCTCTTTGTCATCCCAGCTATCCTGGCGCAATCGCCCCTGGACAAGTACGCGACGACCCTTTGAAAGGTACTGCATCACGAGATCACCGAGCTTTTCCCATGCAGTAACATTGAAAAAGTCAGCTTGGTCATCTTGACCAGCGCGATCAACGGCGATAGAAAAACTTACGATATTCTTTCCGGTTGTTGTCGTGCGCTGTTCTGGATCGCGTGTTAGGCGTCCCATCAGGATTACTTGATTGATTGAACGAGCCATGCCCCTCTCCTATTCTTCTGAATCGTCTTCAGATGTCTTCTTCTTTGATGCTTCGCGCTTTTGGAGTTCCTTCTCGTCTACCTTTACGAGCAGGTAACGCAAGCCGTAGTCTGCGATGTTGAGTGCGTTTGAGATCTTCAGTGGAGCTTCCGCTGGTAGCTCAACGTCAAATGCGACGTATACTGCAAAATCTTCTTTTTTAATGCTGTACGCAAGCTTTTTCTTGCCCCAATTGTCCTCGCGAACAACTTTACCACCATTGTCAGTCACGAGTGACTTCAAAGTAGCGATAGTTTTATCGATCTCGCTCTCGAGATCAGGATGTACGAGTACTGTCAGTTCGTACTGTTGCATAGACATTCCTCCTGTTGGAATTCCCCTGCCGGGGAATGCTTACCCTATTTCAGATAAGCTTAGGTTTATAACAGGGATAATTATACTAGAAAAGAAGAGAAAAAGCTAGGCTGACTTCATGCCCATCGTCACTGGTACTGAATCATACTTGAGCTGAACCAACTGAATCACAAAATTGAAAGCAATCAATAATATAGCCGCAAATGCTGGTAAATGTAGGTAAGTAATGAGAAATCCACCCACAATAATAGAAATGTGTAGAGCAATAATCCGCCCATACGCACCTCCCCACAACCTTCCAATCGATATAGTCTGCGGTGCAGAGGTGAATAGTTTCACAACCAAATGTATGACGACACCCACTAGCCACACCAAAAAGATATCCTTAAAATTAATCGGCGGTAAGTTTTTTATACCATCACCACCGAAAAGCTCTCCACGCACAATCATAAAGACAAATATTCCATGACCAAGAGTAAACAGGCCATAGTGCAGGCAGAAAAATGGCGTCAAAAAGATTCGATACACTACCGAGAGCGTTCTCACCTGATCTCCGCTCAAAGGCATAGTCGTCTCGCTACCTCGAGGGTCTATCATGCGTGTCCAAGCCGACTGTGGCGATCGTATCATATCTATAACAACGGAAAGCCCTACTGATATGTTACCGAGCCAATAGAAAATCATCACCTCCCGCCAATCCCATCCAAAAGCCAGCAGTCCAAACAGCGGGAGGATCGTATATGCTACGACCATAGCGACGGCAAAAGAGTACTTAGAACTCATCACTTGAGCTGCCCACTTCATCGAGACTCGAGATCAAAACCTCTCTTGGGCGAGCGCCATCTGCCGGACCAATCACACCCTGCTCCTCCATCTCCTCGATAATACGAGCTGCTCGAGCGTAGCCGACACGCAAACGGCGCTGCAAGAGACTCGTCGACGCTTTGCCACTCTCTACCACAACACGAAGTGCATCTTGGTACATGTCATCGCCACCTTCGTGGTCGAAGTCCATCACCACGCCACCTTTACCATTGAGCTGAACAGGCTGCGAAATAATCTCGTCGTTGTACTGTGGCGCCGACTGCATACGCAAGTGATCGGTAATTTTCAGTACTTCTTCGTCCATCACCCATGCGCCCTGGATACGCTTTGGCTTGCCCATTTCGGCAGTCTTCATGAGCATGTCACCCTGACCAAGCAACTTTTCGGCACCAACTACATCGAGAATCGTGCGGCTGTCTACCTGAGAAGCCACCGTGAAGGCAATACGCGCTGGCACATTGGCCTTGATCAGACCAGTAATAACGTCAACCGACGGGCGCTGCGTCGCCAGCACCAAATGAATACCGACAGCACGAGCTTTCTGCGCCAATCGCACAATCAAGGCTTCAACATCTCGCGCTGCCACCATCATGAGATCAGCTAGCTCGTCAATTACCACGACAATATACGGCATCGCGCCGCCTTCAACTTGTTGCTTGTGTCCATCTTCGTCTTCGACAGCGATCTTTGTCGCACCAGACGCTACCTTCTTGTTGTAGCTTGCGATATCACGCACTTTTTCTTCAGCAAGCAGCTTATAGCGGCGCTCCATCTCATTGACCGCCCACTTCAGTGCACTGATCGTCTTCTCTGGCTCGGTAATAACCGGAGTAAGCAGATGTGGAATGTCTTCGTATGGTGCCATTTCAACTTGTTTCGGATCGACCAAAATCAGCTTCATTTCTGATGGCGAATTACGATACAAAAGGCTCGTCAGCAGTGTATTGATCATCACCGACTTACCAGATCCGGTCTGACCAGCGATGAGAAGGTGTGGCATTTTATTGAGCTTGCCGACTACCGCTTCACCAGAAATATCCTTACCAATCGCAAATCCAAGCGGCTCATGGGCATTCGCCCACTCTTTTGATTCGAGAATTCCTCGCAAACGTACATCGGCCGCCTTACGGTTCGGCACCTCAATACCGACAGCTCGCTGGCCAGGGATTGGTGCCTCAATACGAAGGCTCTGCGCAGCTAAATTCAATGCAAGATTCGTCTCAAGTGCTGAGATACGAGTCAGCTTCACACCAGCAGGTGGTTTCAATGTGTATTGTGTGACTTTTGGCCCAATATTAGCGCCTTCCATCTCGACATTTATATTGAATTCACCGAGTGTATCCTGGATTACCTGTGCATTGTGCTGCACATCACCAGCGTCAGCCGGGCTCTGCTTCTTCTCAAGTAGATCAAGACTTGGCGCCTTCCAGTTTGGATCGGTCGCCGACACCAGAGCAGCTTGCTCCTCGGCTGCTTTGTCCTGTGGCACACTACCCTTGAGACTTGATAACCGTGCCTTTTTACTTTCACTTGGATCAAGTGTTGGTACACCAGCATTTAACTTCAGTTCACCGACTGTTTGTGATTTCGGCACATCGGCCGCCTGAGCATCTTTCATCACCTTGCTGTTTTTCGCCTGTTCTTCACTAACGTTATTGTTGAGTGCGCGCAGGCGTTCGATAATCGCTTTTGGCGTCAGGCGAAGAACGAAAAGCAGCGTAATCACAATAAGCAACACATAGATAAATGCCGCTACCCCACCATCTACCATAGCGAGCATCGCAGAGTTCAAAGTATCACCGATAAAGCCGCCGTGGCTTTTCGCCATCTCATCTTTCATCAACCCAAATAGACCTGACAACTCAACAATAAATAGTACTGAAGCGAGCTTTATGACAAAAGGCAGGCGGTTCTCTTCAGATCGAAACGTCTCAATACCCACATAGACAAAAAGAAACGGCAAAATATACATTGCCCAGCCGACTGTGGCAAGTGATGCCATCTGTATCCACTCCAGCACTGGACCGCCGACACCAAACCATGCCACAATCAGTAGTAGGGCGAGAGCTATAAGAACAACAGCACCAACTTGATTCCAGAATCCCTCTGGCAATGTGTGCTGTGGCGCTTCGATTTTCCGAGCGCTCTTTCGCTTACGAGTAGTTTTTCTTTTTGCCATAACTATTTTTATTATAACCCGATCAGTAATGAATCTATAGCGTTTTATTACTTCTCATCTAAGATATAATATGACGCGTTCTCGGAACAGAACAAGGGTCCTTGACTATTCACGCGAATACTTGCATTATAGCAAAAATTACAATAATTTGCAAGAGTTAGACATTACCGCTATCTACGTGCTATCTTGTAGTGGCCTAGTCTGCAAACACCTATACCGGCAATTATTAGGATGTAACCCACCCAAAACATTGATACGCTAGCCCTAGGTACTACTCCTGAATTAGGTGCTTTGATCTCTCTCTGGACCCTACCAGGGCCTTCTGATGCCCCGCCATTATTACCTTCCCCGTTATTCGAAGAACTCGCGACAAACACTGCAGGACCTATTGGATCTATAATCTGACCATTCACCTGGCCATCATCATCCAAAGGGCCTCCATCCTCGAGAACATAGGACATCGTGCTGATCATTACGCCATTACGGTTAAACGTGCCGAACGTAACTCCAGATATCGTCTTATATGAGTTGGTTGCCCAACTAAATTTTCGTGCAATCCACTTCGAAGTATCATATAGCTTGTCGTAATAGATTGTCACTCGCGTGTTGCCACCTGGCGTCGAACACGAAACACCAAAGTCGGTCACACCCACGGGATACTCATAGTCAGCATCTGTTACTCCAGTATACTGTACCGCTCCATCCTGATAAGCCCACCCTATAGTGGAACAATTGTTGTTAGAATCTTGCACCTGAATAGTTACATATCTATCACCATCAAGTGCCTGATTCTGCACAGTACTCACATCGGCCTGGAGACTGTCAAGTACACCATCCCCATTACCATCACCGCCATTCGGACCAAGATCTTCTGGATTGACGGAACAATCATAGATATCACCGTCAATAGTCCATCCGAAATTATCGATCATTGACTGTCGTGCTGATTGCGAAGAACAATACCGTAAATTGCCCGCACCAAACATAACATCATTCTTTAATACCTCTACAGCCCAACCGCTCAACGTATTATCATAGTTTGACCTTGACATGCCACTATAATTGAGAGCTAGATACATACCCTCAACAGATGAAATGTCCCAGCTGGCAAGGCTTTGATCAAATGATGTTGCGCCATAAAATATAGCGTTCATATTTGTCACGTGGCTTGTGTCCCAGTTATTGAGTGGCTGATTGAAGGACGTAGCACCATAGAATATACTAACCCCGTTAGTCAGGCTACTTGTATCCCAGTTATTAATGGATTGATTGAAGGACGTAGCGCGAAAGAACATGCTACTCATATCCTTCACATTACTTACATTCCAATTATCAAGAGCCTGATTAAAAGATGTAGCGTCGGCGAACATATAGCTCATATTTGTCACGTGGCTTGTGTCCCAGTTATTGAGTGGCTGATTGAAGGCTTTGGCGCCCTGGAACATACCGTACAGGCTCGTTAGATTACTCATATTCCAACCATTAAGCGACTGATTGAAGGCGCTTGCCCCCTGAAACATTCCATCCACCGAGTTTACTTTACCCATATCCCAGCTATTGAGTGGTTGATTGAAGGCTTTGGCATCCCCGAACATACCGTACATCTCAACCACATTACTTGTATCCCAATTATTGAGTGGCTGATTGAAGGACGTAGCACCGACAAACATATTACTCATATTTGTCACGTGGCTTGTGTCCCAGTTATTGAGCGGTTGATTAAAGACACTTGCACCGTCAAACATATTACTCATATTTGTTACGTGGCTTGTGTCCCAATTGCTTACAGGTTGATTAACGGCGGTACCGTTAAACATTGCATATAGACTTGTAACGTTTCCTAAGTTTGGCGCATCGGAGGTGCTTATAGCTGTTAGATTTGTCGCCCCAGCAAATGCGAGCTCCATGCTCCTCCACTGTATCGCTCCCCATTGATTAATAGCAACAAGCTTCTCGCGATCACCTCCCCAGTTAAAATAAATCTGTGGAAATGTACCACTAATACGAATCGTGTACGTGCCAGGTATCCCAAAGTCATGCGTGACACTACCAGTGATACCAGTCTGATCAGGGATACCGTCGTTATTCCAGTCGACAGAATAGTTATATCCGTTGCCATTCGTTGGAATAGTAATCGAACTATCGTTGGAGGTTCCAGAGTTGTCAGTTTTCCATGTGGTTACAAAGTCGGTAGTATTGATAGCATCGGCATATACAGGATGACTCGCAAGATTCACTATCCCAATAAGCTGTAGTGTCAGTGTTGTCAGTCCGACTACCAAAAAAACCGCCGCAGAATAGAGTAGTGGGCGTTTTGGCAAGCGTAAACCTGCCTTCCCGCGTAGGCGGATAAAGCGTCGAGAAGTCTGTGGAGTGTTTGTTATTGCCATTCCGTCATACATCTTCCTGCTACTGAAAGTAGTATTATACGAGCGCAGTGGCTCCCGTATGGGTTTGTATAGTGCTTATGTACATCCGTAGTATACTGCTAGATCACACACTGCACAATACCTGCTATTCCTGCATTTCTACTTCAATAGTGGCTATCTGCTCTGCACGTCCCTTGTAGCGATAGCGAATAATAAGCACCGACATTGCGGTATAAAAACTCACCCAAACAATGTTCACCATGGCCATCAGCATATTGCCAAGGCTAATCACATACATCAACGTTACCGTCTGTGCTATTGCCCATATCATCCAGGTGCTCAAACTAAACTCGTCGGAAGCTTTTGTCTTCACTAGTTGCTTCAGCTGCGGCACGCACGCTCCAACCGCAATTGTTGCGGCTATCAAATATAGTACCTCTATTAGATAGAAAAACATGACTCAATTATCATCTCGCTGTTTGTTTTGTATTGTTCTATATCTACACTAACACACTAATGCTTAGTTGTCAATCTGACTATCTCGCCGGAAGTGGTCGATCATCTCTACATCAACAAGATCTTTTTCTCTTCCAGCAGCTGCCTTTAGCTGACGCACGAAAGAAAGATGCAGGACATAAAAGCCAAGCTTGTGCTGGCGACTATTCGCAATTAGCTCGTCGAGCTGAATAATCCTATTCCCTATCGGTCTCCCGAAGTCATACCACTGGCGCCATATATCAAATCGTCCATCTGCACTGCCTACCGATGTAACTTGAAAGCGACTGTTGTCAGTAAGTCTCCTGTAGCGATGGACTACCTTCTTCCAGTAATCTGGGTCTGACTCGAGTAAATATTCCCTATTTTCGAAGGTCGTCGCAAGATCAATATCACGCGCCACGCGTATACCTTCTAGTTCAAGCACACCGCTCCCGGCCAGCACTACCTGCTCAATGTCAGGGAATTGTAGCGCTGCTATTTCGCCGGGAATGGTTGTTTTCATCTAGTAGCCGCGATTTTCAACACGTGCACGAGGTTCGACCGCTTCAGTATCTGGTACTTGCGGAGGTTGGAATTGCTTCTGAGGAAGCTTTGGCATCGCAGATTGTTTCGGGCTATTCTGCAAGCGCTGCTGTGGTGAGCGATTACCGCTAGCTTGTGGCTTCTGGCCCTGTCCACTGCCAATTTCGTTGATGACTGGAATCACAATCGGCGTACGGCGTGTTTGGTCGTACAGGATGTGTGTAATCTCGTCTTTTAGCTCCTTCTTGAGCTGGTCGAGATCTGCTTTCTTGCCGCCGAAGCTGCGTGCAACTTTCTGCTTCAGGTACTGGCGGATAAGTCCCATAAGCTCTTCGCTATCACGCAGATAGATAAAGCCGCGCGAGATAATATCCGGACTCGTCAAGAGACGACCGGTGCCGCGCTGCACAGTGAGTACAACCACGAACATACCTTCATTTGCCATGTGAATACGATCTTTGAGGACCACTTCCGACACCACCGCGCCAGAATCGTCATACATAATACCACCGACCGGAATACGGCCATTCTTCTTGGCACCTTCACTGGTAATCTCAAGAATGTCACCGCTGTCACACACAAAGATATTATCGCGTGGGATGCCCGCTTCCTTTTCGGCCAGCTCGGCGTTGTGCACAAGCATATGGAATTCACCATGAATCGGCAGATAGTAAGTTGGATTAAGTGCGTTGATAAGCTTTACGTGATCTTCATAGTAGCCGTGACCAGAAAGGTGCAGAGGACCAATACCTGTCAGGTGAGTCTTACCATTTTGGATAACATCTGAACCTTCACGCATCAGACCATCAACCGTACGTACGACATACTTCTCGTTACCAGGAATTGGATTTGAACTAAAGACCACAACATCGGAGTTTTTGATCTTGATAAATTTGTGCGCACCAGAGGCCATGCGGTTCAATACGGCGTTAAATTCACCTTGCGAACCAGTACAGACGATTGTCACCTTGCCGTCGGGCATTTTGACAATATCTTCCATCTTTACGACAACGTCTTTTGGCACTTTGATCGTTCCTGTGCGCAAAGCTACTTCCATATTCTGGATCATGCTATAGCCAGCAAAGGCAACCTTGCGACCGTGAAGCTTTGCTTCGTCGAGGATCACCTGCATACGGTGAAGCTGTGAAGAGAAACAGCTAAGGATCAGGCGAGAATTTGGATATTTCTCCATCACCTGGCCCATACTCTTCTGAATATCAAACTCGCCGTGCGTATGCGTACCATCTGACTCACAGTTGGTTGATTCGTTCATGAGCATCAAGATGCCTTCTTTTGCGGAAATCTCTGTCAGGCGCTCGAGATCAAACTTCTTACCATCGACTGGATTATCCTCAAAACGCCAGTCACCCGTGTCGACCAGTACTCCGAGCGGGGTACGGACGACGACTGCGGTCGCATCAGGGATTGAGTGATTCACCCGAACGAGCTCGATGCTAAATGAGTCACCAAGCTGTACGCGCTCGTGCGCCTCAGGATTAAGCTCATAATATTCTGGCTCGTAGCCGCTCTGGCTTTCTTCCATGGTGCGCTTGAGCATACCAAGTGTAAACTTCGACGCATACACTGGTGCAGGAATCTTGTGAATCAAGTGGCGGAACGCACCGATGTGATCAAGGTGTCCGTGCGTAAAGACAACGCCGCGTACCTTGTGTTTGTTTTCTTCAAGCCAGGTAATATCTGGCGTGATGTAGTTGATGCCCGGGTAGTCACCACCAGGGAACAAGAATCCCATATCGATCACGACAATGTCGTTGTCGTATTCAATGGCCATCATATTTTTACCGATACCCATCTCACCGAGTCCGCCGATAGGAATTACGCGAAGTTTCGGACCATGTGTCTGCTTCTGGCGTTTCTGATCGGCTAGGCTAAACTGCTTACCACCGTAGCCGTTATAAATTGATTTGTTTACCGGTACGTTAATGATGTGCTGTGAGGCACGAAGATTGACGTCTTCTGATGTGCGGCGCTGTGCGCGGAATACTTCACCGCGACGGGTTTGCGTATTATTTAATACGGTATTGTTGGACTTTTTCTTCTGTCCGTTGTTTGGCCGCTTTGACATATCGTCACCTTGCGGCGTAGCGAGTCTACGTTGACCCATAAATTGTTTTTCTCCTTTTTAGTTATCAAAAAATAATTTCGAATTAGATTAATTAGGCGCGAGGTTTCCCTCTTTTCTAGTGCTTCCATTATAACAAATACTCTCTAAAAATGCAAGTTGAGCTCAAGGAAGTTAGAATTCACAGGACTCAACTACCGCTAAGGACTATACTGTATCTATGAGGAAACGTGCTTCGCGCTCCAAGCGCAAAACGCTCGTAGTCATACTACTCATTAGCATGACGGTGGCTATAGCATGTCTCGGTATTCTTTTCGCAACAAGCCACAGGCCCACGCAGCACACTCATCCCACATCCAATACGCCGCACTCAAAAATAGTACCTACACCACCAAGCAAGCCAAAGCCCTCTTCTCCAGCTCAGCTTCGTGAAAAGGTCGCCCAACTACTGATGGTAGGTGTTACCTCAAAGCAGATGGCAATAGATCTGGAAAAGAGTTATCATATCGGTGGATTTTTGCTGCGGCCCGGCAGCGGACTTTTTAATAAAACCGCCTTAGCGGCAGTTGAGTCATATAGCAAAACTCCCCTGCTGCTCGCTATCGACCAGGAGGGTGGCTATGTGTCACGCATACCAAATACCACCTTTTCACGCGACTCCGCTCTTTACATGGGCACCCTTTCCAATGATAAAGTCGAAGCACTTGGCTACCAAATGGGAGCAGCCTTGAGTGCCACAGGAGCAAATATCGATCTAGCCCCAGTGGTCGATCTTGACGATGGCCATAACGCCGCCGTCAGTGCAATCGATCGTTCATTCTCAAGCGATCCAGCAATCGTAGAAATTAAGTCACAGGCATTCAGCAGTGGACTACTACGAGCACACGTCGTACCAACCTACAAACATTTTCCCGGGCTAGGATATGCAAATGGTCCATCTGACGGCAATACCGACAGTGGACCAGCTACCTCACCGCCGCTTGCTATACTTAAAGCACGAGATCTACTCCCCTATCGACCCGTCTTTACAACTACCTCACCGGCGATTATCATGGTCGGCAATCAAATCGTACCAGGTCTCACTGGAAGACAGCCAGCCAGCCTCAGCAGGGCTACCTACCAACTACTCCGCACCACCTATCATTTTAATCAGGTGATTATGACCGATGAGCTCTTGCTTGCAAAAGCAGTCTCCACGGTACAGCCCGATCCTTCAGCGGCCGTCATTACAGCTCTGAAAGCCGGAGCTGACATCCCTCTCATTAATCCATCAGAGACCGGTACCGTAGGCAATATCATTGATGCAGTTGTCCACACAATCCAAGACGGGCGGCTTCACGAGACCGACATCGACGCTTCACTAGCCCGCGTAAATCAACTTCGAGCGTCACTATAGCGATTACTGGCTAGCGCGCTTAGCGGCAACCAAAAAGTCATCGATCAGTACTTGTCGCATACCGCCATTATAAAGTGCGGCCGCCGGATGATAGAGCGGGATAACCAACCACTCGTTATCATGAAATCGCACGGTACGCGCGTGCCCATGATCGCGGGAAATATGGAGATCTGGGATAAATGCTGCACCAGAGTGTCTACCAAGCGTAATAATAACTTTCGGCTGAATAATTTCGAGTTGGCGCATAAGATATGGCCAGAATTCACGCTTTTCTTCCGGTAACGGGTCGCGATTGTTCGGTGGGCGGTATTTTACGATATTAGTAATATACACATCCTCACGCTTCAAGTCAGCTGCCTCAAGCATTTCATTGAGAAATTTTCCGGCCGCACCGACAAACGGTTTTCCCTGCTCGTCTTCATTCTTGCCCGGTGCTTCACCAATAAAAACAATGTCAGCATCAGCATTGCCGTCGCCCATGACAAGTTGTGTAGCCTGAGCTGCCAGATCAGAGCAAACAGACTGGGTGATAATTTCCTTTGCTAAATTATCTAGATCAGCCTGCTTGCTCATGCCACACTATTCCGCGTCTTTAAGACTCAATGAAAGTCGTCCGCGCTCGTCGATACCAGTCAGCTTCACTTTCACTTCCTGGCCTTCGTGAAGTACGTCAGTCACCTTTTCGACACGCTGGTCAGACAGCTGAGAAATGTGCACCATACCATCGATACCAGGCATGATATTTATGAAAGCACCGAAATCTTTGATCGAGACCACTTTACCTAGGTAGGTTTTGCCGACTTCTGGCTCTTCGGTCAGAGATTTAATCCAGTCGATTGCCTTTTGGATGTGCTCGCCGTCTGGGCTTGCTACAGTGATGAGACCGTCTTCTTTGATATCAATCTGAGCACCAGTTTCAGCGGTAATCTTATTAATCACCTCACCGCCCTTACCGATGACTGCACCGATCTTGTCTGGTTTGATCTTGATCTTTTCGATGCGTGGCGCATATGGGCTAAGGCTTGGCTTTGGAGCTGCCAGTGTGCTCATCATGTGCTCGAGGATGTGCTTTCGGCCAGGACCAGACGCACGGATCGCCTGCGCGAGAACCTCTACTGGCAAGCCGTGGAGCTTCATGTCCATTTGTACTGCCGTAATACCTTTTTCAGTACCAGTTACCTTAAAGTCCATATCACCGGCGAAATCTTCTGCATCAGCAATGTCGCTGAGGACGTATGGTGTATCACCGTCCATCATAAGGCCCATCGCGATACCAGATACCGGGCGTTTGAGTGGCACACCAGCATCCATCAGTGCAAGCACTGAGCTACAAGTTGCTGCCATTGAAGTCGAACCGTTCTGGCTCATAATTTCAGTAACACTGCGGATTGCATAGGGGAATTCTTCTTCAGTTGGGAGTACTGGTAACACTGCGCGCTCTGCGAGGTAGCCGTGACCAATCTCACGACGGCCAGGGCTACCGAGACGACGCACTTCACCTACTGTATAGCCAGGTGCATTGTAGTGGTGCATATAGCGACGTTCGCCGTCAGTTACTTCCATGGTATCCACCATCTGTGCATAGCTAAGTGGAGCCAGCGTCACAACGTTCATACCCTGTGTCACACCACGAGTAAAGAGGCTCGAGCCGTGTGCACGAGGGAGAATACCTACTTCACTGCTCAGTGGACGGATTTCGTCGAGTTTACGGCCATCTGGACGAGTCCGTGAATCTACGATTCCTTTACGCACGTCTTTGTGGAGTGCCATCGTAAACGCTTCGTCGTATTCATCGCGTTTTTCATCGTATTCTTCACCGACCTTCTCGGCCATTTCTTCATGGAACTTCCAGCGAAGCTCATTGATCATTTCGTTGCGCTCTGGATATGGGCGATGGAGCTTTTCGCCAAGTTTTTCGTGTGCCCATTCGTCTACTTCAGCCTGAATTTCTTCGTTTGGCAGCACCAGTTCGTACTCGATCGCTTCCTTTGCAACCTTCTCTGCAAGTTCTCGCTGCAATGCAATCGCTGGCTGCATAGCCTTATGTGCCCATGCGATAGCTTCGATGACAACTTCTTCATCAACTTCATTAGCGCCAGCTTCTACCATCACCACGCCGCTTTCGATACCAGCAACCACGAGATCAAGATCACTCTGTTCACGCTCTTCAGGAGTAAGGAATGCTTTGAACTCACCATTTACTCGACCAACACGCAGACCAGCTACCGGCCCATCAAATGGTGCACCGCTGATAGATAGCGCCGCACTCGCCGCAGTCATCGCGATCATATCAGGGCGGAAGCTTGGATCCATTGATAGTACGCTCGCCACCACCTGCACCTCAGCTCGGTAGCCTTTTGGAAATAGCGGACGGATTGGACGGTCAATAATGCGACCGATTAAGATTGCTTCGTCACTTGGGCGACCTTCACGCTTGATAAAACGGCTACCGCTGATCTTGCCAGCTGCATACATTTTTTCTTCATAGTCGACTGATAGCGGGAAATAGTCGAGCTGGATTGGCCGCGAGCCGACTTGCGTCGTACCCAGAACTACTGTCTCGCCATACTTTACCAGTACGCTGGCGGTAGTACGAAAACCGACACGGTTGACTTCAAGCGTCAGAGTTTTTCCCAAAAACTCAGTTGAAACAGAGGTAATTTCCTTACCATTAGGGTTTATTGTAGACATAGCTGTCTCCTTTCATGTGCAGAGAGTAACAGGGGTAAAAGCTCGGTTGAACAAACTTTTGTCTCTATCACCTTCTGCATTTACTAACTGCTCTATTATAGCATGTAGCTTACAGACTCTTGCGGCCAGCCATCCGCTCACTTCGTAGAGCAGCAAATGCGCCTCCCATACCGCTACTTACCTTCATCGGTTCAGGATCTTCCTCCGCTACGGGTAAAAGATGTATGTGAGTATGGAATACGGACTGACCAGCCTGTTCACCTTGATTCACACCGATCGTTTCTTGATTGGTGTATGTTGTACCAGTAGCCTCACATAGTCTTCGACACCCGTCTTTCACAACCTGGAATAACTCCTCACGTTCGTCCGCTGACAGATCTGCCAGATCATTTACATGTCGTTTTGGCGTTAGAAATCCAGCAGACTGTTTCGTGATAGCGCGCTTACGCTCAGGTTGAAGAATAAGACGCCAATATACATACTCGTGCAGTCTCCGCTCCGGCTCTACGTGGCCATCCATATAACAAAATATACAGTTATCTTGCATTGTTTATCACTATATCAGATCAACTAACCCATCATAAGCCACTAAGGATTCTCTCAATACGCTCATGAAGTCGCATAACTCGAGTCTCAGCACTAATATTTTCACGAAGTTGCGTGCGCGAGAGCTTACTTGCATCAGTCAGATCACGCACGTGTAATGAGCAATTAAGGTCAGCACAAACCAGATGCGATACATTTTTCTTGCTCGACTGCTGCAATGTGAGTATCGCCGAATTTGTCCCACGCTGCCACGAAGCGCAAATATCGCAAATGATAGCTTCGATACGTCCATTTTTATTAGCTTGCCTACGCTGCAATACGAAGGAAATAACCTGCGTTTCATATAGCAACACGCCTTCACTACCCGCTTTGTTTGTCACCGCTAGAAAATCTCGCAGCTCAGGATACGTAACTTCCTCAGGGACGTAGCGAATATCACGGACGAGACGCTTTGATATACGAGCTGCTTTGATCATCTCAGCAAATGCTTCACGTGTAGGAACTTCCATATCACCTATTATACGGCGTATACTAGATACCATCATAGGAGGATATATGAAAATTACACGACTCATCTTTGCCATCGCCGTTATTATCGTCGCAGTCTGGCTGCTCGGACTTATACTCAAGCTAGCCGCATGGCTGATCAGTGGGCTCTTCTACGTCGCTGCAATCATCGTGATCATCGGTCTTATCTCACTCTATATTGAGAGCAAGAAGCAGAAACAATAGAATAAACTAAAACCTCCGCTATTTGCGGAGGCCTAGTTTTGCGACAACGGCTTTGTAGCCTTCAAAGTCTTTACGCTCGAGATATTTCAAAAGGCGCTTTCGCTTCCCAACCATTTGGATAAGTCCGCGACGAGCCATGTGGTCGTGCTTATTAGCCTTGAGATGCTCTGTCACCTCTTTGATACGAGCCGTCAAAACAGATACCTGGGCCTGTGGGCTACCGACATCGTTTTTGTTGACCTGAGTCAAAGCAATTGCCTGTGATTTGTTCTCTTTAGTTATCATACAAGTGTGTACTATAGCACAGATGTAATACTATTTCAACCGAACAGCAGAGGCGGCTACGACATTGAGCATATTGAGATCTTGATGAGTCAACGGACGGATAATATCTTCAACATCGAAGCTTGCACTGTCAGACTCCTGTATATACTCGCCAGACCACTCACGAGTTCCATCCCTATTCATGACTCCATGCATCATATAGGTGGCTGACTTGCCATGATCATAGTCATACGTAAAGTGCAGCGCCACGTGTGGCTCTTCCGTCTCTTCAAATCGATGCGGCGTAATATACACTATACGAAAGTTTCCTGGCTTATGACCGCGAATCTCCGCAGGTATGCGAAATACTTGTGCTGCCTGATCTTCGACAGGAATGATGTACCTCTTTGCCGGCAAATCGCCTTCTGGCTTATCGTCGACGTAGTCTGTACCTCTTACTTTTCCTGTGTCGATATACGCTTCAATCGTCTGCGAGATCTCTTCGAACTGTTCAGGACTCGGCGCATAGTCTGAGTCGTCAGTAGGATGAGTGTATTGTTCATTCATAAGTCTATTATAGAGTAATTAGGTATTTTTGTCAATCGAGATCGCATCTTCGATGTTCCACTGCTTTACGTGCGTACGGCGAAGCTCGCTACAGTACGCTCCGACGCCGAGCGCCTCTCCGATATCCTCGGCAAGGGTCCGGATATACGTTCCGCTGCTTACGTGAGTGCAAATTTTTACTTCCGGATATGTATAGTCCAGTAGCTCAAGAGAATAAATAGTTACCTGTCGTGATGGTATCTCGACGTCCTTGCCAGCATGTGCCAGCTTGTAGGCGCGCTGGCCATTAACCTTGATCGCGCTAAATTTTGGCGGGATCTGCGTAATCTCGCCAGTAAATTTTTCTAATGTCACTTCTACTTCTTCTTTTGTTGGCACGCGATCGGATACATCTATCACCTCACCTTCCGGGTCGCCAGTTGTACTTGTTTGTCCGAGATGAACTGTTGCTTCGTACACCTTGTCGAGCTTTAGAAATTCGTCCGCCTTTCTCGTCGCATCACCGAGGAGGATGATCAAAAGACCAGTCGCAAATGGATCAAGCGTCCCCGCATGTCCCACTTTAAGCTGACGCTTGGTTGGCTTTTCACCCCTGGCCACATATTCTGCCTTTATTTGCCCACGAATCTTCGCCACAACATCAAAACTCGTCCAGCCAACAGGCTTGTCGACGAGCAATATACCGTCTTTGCTTTTAGTAAGATCAAACTGCATGATATCTAGTATACTTGAGCTATGAAAAAGATCATCTTTGGCATCTTTGCCCACCCAGATGATGAAGCCTTCGGCCCAAGCGGAGCATTACTTATGGAGACAAAAGCCGGCAATGACCTACACCTTGTTACCCTTACTCTCGGTGATGCTGGCACGAACCCGGACAACCATGAAAATCTTGGCAAGATTCGCGACCAGGAATGGCGCAAGGGAGGTGAGCTGATGGGTGCCACTTCTATGCATTTTCTCGGCTTCAAGGATGGCTGCCTCTGCAATCAGTCGATGATTGAAGCTGGCGAAAAAATCGTACAACTCGTCAAAGACGTCACAGCCACACGAGAAGATGTCGAGATTGATTTTATGACAATCGACCTCAACGGCATCACTGGCCATATCGACCATATCGTTGCCGCAAGAGCCGCCTCGTGGGCATTTTACACCTTAAAAAATCAGGGGCTGCCAATGTCTCGCCTCCGCTTTGCCTGTACGCCGCGCACTATGGCGCCCCGCAGCAATATTGACTGGATCTATATGGAAGCTGGACGCCCATTAGAAGAGATCGACGAGATTATTGACGCCCGACAGTATCGAGACGAGCTCCTGCAGATTATACGCTGTCACCATACCCAGAGAGGTGACGGTGAAATTCACATCAAATCCCAAGGGGATCAACTGGGACTAAACTACTTTATCGTCAAAGATTAGTTTGAATTAGGAATCTGGAACTGATTGGGGTCGTTTGGCGACTTCGAGACAGGATCAATAAAAGCATTTGGGTCACTCGAAGGATCTTGCAAAGGACCAAGCGCCGATGGATCAGCTGGTAGCGAAGGCATCGCAGGCTGATCAAATGCCAATGGGGGTGGCGGTGGTGGCAACGGTGCTGAAAAGTCAGGTAGCGGTGGTAACTCCGGCGGCATATCAGCTGACTGCGGAGGTACCGGTGTCATATCTGGAGTATTGTGAGGCACTTCCCCGAGAGGTTGAGCACCGACACCTGCCATAGGCTGGTTTGCTGGATTAAATGGCGTTGCTTCGTACGCCGCGTGGACATCCGCAAGGGCCGCATCGTGCGGCTGACGTGTCTGAGCATCAAGCTCAGCAAGAGTCTGGGTCTGCGAAGGCAGTGGCGGCAGTGTCGGTGAGACATTTACTGTTTCAGGTGGCTCAAGCATTGGAGAGCCAGGCAAATTTTCACTCATGTCGCCACCTATTGTTGCGTTGAGCGGTGGCTGAGCAATCACAGGACTATCAGTCGATGCGATCGGACCACCATGACGCAAGATTGTCTTATTGCGATCAGACTCTTCTTCGTGACGCTTATCTTCGGCCGCCTGCTCCGTGGTCGCATTCAACGTACCACCGAGTGATGGTTCAATTGGAGCTTCTTCTGAGACTGCTTGATCGATTTCAGCACTAGCCGCTTCTAAGTCTTTCTGCAAATCGGATACCGAGGGTGTTCCTGCAGTTTGCAGTTCATCAGCGAGTGCTTCTTCGGCTTTAGTTGCTGCCGCTGCCTGCTGCTGTTCGGCGGTTTCTTTGGCTACCTCATCCAGTGTCCCCTGAGGCTCATGTGAAATTGCTAGGCTGCCATCATCACTTGATTCGTTTTTTGTCTTTTTCGATTCATTTTTGTCGACTTTGCTCGACTCACCTTCGGCAAGATCTGTCGTACCATCTGAATTCTCTTGCGTGTCGTTGGAGTCTTTCTTTTCAGGACCAATCTCGTGCGCTTCCTCAAGCTTTGCCGCAATCAATTGCTGATTTGCACCGGCAGCCATCAGTTGCGCTGCCATAGTCATGACTTTTGGACTCGTCTTATTATTGCTGAATCGGTCGGTTGAGGCCACGATACCAGTCAAAAAGGCAGTTGATGTCTGCTCGTCGAGCACTGGCTTGTCGCCCTTTAGTGCCTCGGAGAGGCTAACTAGCATTTCCGAAATGCTGCTTGCCGAAGGCTCATACCAATCGATGCTTCCCAGTTCACTACGCTCATTGCCACAGCTGACCGTAGCAACTGTCGCATCGTGCAAGATACGACCATGAGCTTCGAGGGCTTTGTCGAGGTGGTCTTTACTCTTTACACCAAGCGCAACCACAGTCTCCACATTGTAGTCACCCTGACTAAAGTCAAGGTCGCTTTCACTAATAGTGGTGCGATATGGTGTGATAAATATCTTTACTACGTCACCATCGACTTTGTACCTTAGATGGTCGGCTTTTTCCTTGTCGAGCGCAATAATAAAGTCACGTAGTGAATCGACAGTGTTTTCAAAGGTCTTCCCCGGTTCAAGAAAATCGATTGCTGGTGGAATATCTCCGCTCACCACAGCGGTAGCATGCTTGCCGAGTGTATTCAGCATGATCGTCAAACCCAAAGCGGCCGATAATTCATCGACGGACGGACTTTGGCTCACCGTCACCAAAATATTAGAAGATTGCTTGATCTTCTCAACGATCTGCTGCTTGGCGCCCTGTCCATTATTGCCGTCGTTCATGCTGCTATTCCTGCTTGTTTATTTTTTATGAGTTTGGTGAAATTGTAGCATAAACGTTTTCAATTCGTCAAATGTATTCTAATCTTTACCCTGCAGAGGTCGGGAAGCTTGTCTTGGGTTACTCAGTTGCCTGAACACAAGTCGAGGTGCCACTGGCATCTTTTGATAGTTCCCAGCCTTCATCACATGCCTCTACCTTAGTAGCTGGCTTCGTCTCCGTCGATGGCACCTGGCACTTATCGCCACTGTCTGTCATATTGTAGCCTTTCGGACAGGCTTTCTTAGGAATCGCTTTCGCTGTCTTTAGCGTGCCGCCGACAGTGCGCGTACACTTCGACCCCGCCTGTGTTGCATACCCCGTTGGGCATACATAGTATCCATAAGCTTTCTTTGTCGTCGTGCTAGTACAAGTACTTCCCGAGAGTTTATAACCAGATGAACATGTCTTGCTAGCAGATGCCGAGATAGTCGTGACGACTGCTTTTTTACAAAGCGTACCTGTTCCGGTACCAGATTTCGTAAATCCGCTTGGACACGTAAGTGTTGGAGCGATAGTACTCGTACATGTCGTACTGCTCAAAGTATAGCCAGAAGGGCAGCTGTATGTCACTTTACTGCTGGTACTGATCGTACGGGTACATTTCGTACTACTTACCTTTTTGTATCCCGACGGACATGTTCCATTGGTTGGCTTGACACTTCGAGTACAGGTCTTCTTGTCGGTCGACATAGTATAACCGCTCGGGCAGCTGTATGTTGTCTTCTTTGTTGCAGCTATTTTACGGATACATTTCGCGGTCACACTTGTGCCAGATACCGTGTAACCAGTTGGACAGCTCGCTACAGCAGGCGTGTACTGAGTGGAGCTTTTCTGACATTTTGTTCCAGAAACCGTATAACCGCTCGGGCATTTATATGTTGTGGAGGCTGCTTTGCTTACGGTGCGGCTACAGTTGCTACCCGAACGGCTATATCCTGATGGGCAGTAGTAGCTGACAGTTGCCGCAACCGTCTGGGTCTTATAGTCGCCAGATGCCTGCTGGCAGGTCGTCTTAGCACCAGAGTTGTATTTTGTATAACCGCTCGGGCAGCTGTATGTTGTCTCAAGGTCGACCGTATCGGCATCTTTCACACACACCGTTTCATCATCGGGTGACTGAGTATAACCATCGCTGCACTCCCATGCTACTGTAGGCTGCTTTGTCGATGATGCGTCAGAAGCAGCATCACTCGACTGCTGAGCAACAGGCGCATTCTTGTGGCCGCCAAACGCCGTAAAGGCAGCCACTCCACCGCCTATTAACAAACCGAGTACCAGCAGTACGGCGCCGACACGCATACCGTACCACATAAAAAGTCTACTCTTATATGTAGGATCTTCCCCGCCAATCTGCGGAGCAATAAATGACTGCTGATCATACTCCGGCATCACACCGGGTGCCGACTGATCGTGTGACAGCACAGGAGGATCGCCTGGAATCTCAGGCGGCGTATATGGATCTTGCGGTGTTGGAGTTTGTGGAGGCATGTTTTTGTTGGTCAGTTTTATTCTATGTTATTGTAGCAAAAATAGCTTATTCTGTCAAGGTGTTAGCCAGAGGTAACGCATACACTTTACTTTTTAGAGTTTTTTCGCTATAATTTACCCTTGATTGCAATAGAAATTTTAAGAGGTAAAGGATAGCCCACTTTATGCCAATCATCAAATCCGCTATCAAGCGTGTCAAACAAGCAAACGTCGCTCGTGAGCGCAACGTTGCAACTAAGCGTGCTATTAAAGCAGCTGTGAAAGCTTTTGAAGCGAAGCCATCACACGAAACACTTTCAAAAGCTCACTCGGAACTCGACAAGGCTTTGAAGAAAAACCTGATTCCAAAAAATACTGTTGCTCGCCGCAAGAGTGCTCTTGCCGCTAAAGCAAAGGCCGCAGGCGTAAAGATCGAAGCTGCAAAGAAAGCTAAGGCCGCTCCAGCTGCGAAAAAGACAACTGCGAAGCCAGCTGCAAAGAAAGCAACACCAGCTAAGAAACCTGCTGCGAAAAAAGCTCCAGCTAAAAAGCCAGCTGCGAAAAAATAGTTCTACAACCGAGCTATCTTAAGTAGCATCGTCTCGACCAGTACCCACGGATCTGTACTGGTCGATTTTATTTGCATGTCCGTTGCGGCGGCAAGTGCCAACAGTTCTTTTGCACGTGTCACACCGAGCCGCTTAGCATACGGCGACAGGCGCGCGAGCACAAATGGAGCAGCGCCAATATCCTTCGCCACCTCGCCGGACTGCTTATCACTACACGCTAGAGCTGTAAGCTGCATAATTTGCGAACTCAGCAAACCAAACGTCTGATATGGATCATTCGTAAGCTGTAATGTCTCGACCATTTCCCTCACCTGTTTTTCATCGGCGCGTAGAGCCGTCTCGAGCAATTGAAAGACGTTTTCTTCTGGGTGCGTATCGACGACCTCATCCAGGGACTCAGACGTCACTTCATCGATGAGTGCTAATTTTTCTAATGCTCGATATATTCGCCATGGATCAACACCAGTTTTCTCGATGAGCTGACCCGCAAGTTTTTGCGTCAGTCTCACCCCATGCCGCTTTGCTTCTACGAGCGCCCATTCGATTACTTTTACCCGATCCTTCGGTGTCCAGAGTGGCAATTCTGTAACAGTCGCCTGCTTCATAAGAGCCTTGTATGTACGGCTACGTTTATCGGGTTTTGTTTCAACCAATACGACCGTCACCCCATCGCTCACACGATCAAGCCAATCGGGCAGCACATCCCAGACTGGCTTATTCTCTGAGAGCCGACGGAGGATGATCATACGCGCCGCATCAAACAATGTCTGACCCATAAACAGATCTGCTAAGTCGCGCGGTTGCAACGCCTCCGTATCAGGCTTTTCCACTGCACCCTCAAAAGAAGTTACTATGCGCTTTAATTCGCGCTCAGCCTCAAATGTATTTTCACCAACCAAAAAATATATCACTGTCTCTATTCTACCTGACACACCGGACAAATGTGCGTCCCACGACCAGCAACACGGATCTTTTCGATCAATACACCTGGATGACGCGGACATTCGAGTCCTTCCCGACGAAATACACGTGCAAAATCCATATAGCTTCCCCGCTTACCCTCTGCATTCACATAATTTTTATTAGTACTACCGCCCTTTTCAATCGCAAGGTTCATGACGTATTTTATCTCTTTTAAAAGTTCCGCAAGCTGCGCATCAGAGACATCTTTTACTCGAACAGCCGGGTGAATCTTCGCTCCCCATAAACTCTCATCGGCATAGATATTTCCAACACCAGCGAGCACGGTCTGATCGAGAATCGCTGCCTTGATCGTCGTGCCATTACGCCGACGAATGCGCGAAATAAAATCCGTCGCTGTAAATGCATCTTCAAGCGGCTCCGGACCAACCTTTTTCATAAAATCGATATTCACGACCTCGGTAGTTGGATAGAGTTTTATCCAGCCAAATTTACGCTGGTCGTTAAAAAACAGTTTCGATTCATCCGTAAATTCGATCATTACACGCGTGCTTCGATCGGGTAGTTCACCGATCAAACTATCGGTTGGGTGACCTGCCCCGAAATCTTCTTCACCACGAAATACAAGCTGCCCTGTCATTTTCAAATGAATCACGAGCGTATATTTCGATGAGAGCTCGACGAGCAACACCTTTGCACGTCGTCGCACTTGTGTCACCTTTGCACCGATGAGAAATTGCGACACGTCACTCTGGGCATTTGGAAAACTTTTCGGTGAATCAAATACTTTTTCACTCCGTACCGTACGCCCGATAATTAACCGCGCCAGTCCCCGCCGTACAGTCTCGACTTCAGGCAGTTCAGGCATTCGATGCGTCGATTACAGTTGGTAGATCTACGCGCAGCTGGTCGTTACTTCGAAACCAGACTGTATGCATGCCCACTTCTTTTGCACCTGCCGTAAATAGCTCACGATCGTCTACGAACACACACTCCTCAGGCAGTACTTCAAGCTTCGCTGCAATTGTCTCGTACATCGCCGGATGGGGCTTCACGACACCAAGCTCAAACGAAAAGGTCTTTGCGTCAAACAGCGCATTTTGTTCAGGCGCGAAAAGTTCCGATGTATAATCCGCTGCGACGTTACTCAGCAATCCGATTTTGTAGTGCGGCTTCAATTCATGAGCAATGTAATCAAATAGTTCGCTGTTTGGCGCATGCGTATCGATGACACGGCGCACTTCATCTATACTCACCTGGGTGAGATTTGCCAGCGCTTCTTCGAATTGGTCTTGGCTTATGAGTCTGGCATCGGCACGCCTATTAAGCTCTATAGCCTGCCGCTGCATGTCATCATCACGAGAAAGGTACTGCTCCTTAAACGCGAGCCATCCATCATTTGTCAGTACCCCAAAACAATCAAAAATAATTGCACGTATCATACGAATATTGTACTACGAAACACTTCTAGAAATGGAGCTGCTCTATATTGACCGAAGAAGTATTGAACGGAATGAGATCATTTGAGCCAGGTACTTGCGCCAAAAAGAGATTGTTGAGCTGTGAAACATTCGCATCAAGCGTTCCCTTTGAACCGCCACATGTCGACGTCCATAGATGCTTCACTGATTTTTTATCCACCAACACCGCATATTCATATACGTAGCCAGTTGCACAAATACCACGCAAGTCATTCTTCGCATCATCTGACGGCATCGTGCCTTTCATCATATTGGCTTTGTCGAGCGCATACACAAATTGTTCATAGGCCTGCTCGTTGTTATCGAGGTTTTTCGACTTCTTTACATCATCGAGATAACCACTATATACATTCATCGTTCGCTGGCTTGGCGAGATCGTAATATTGTATGAATAAAAGTTTTCTTGTGCCACAATCGGACCACGCACCGTGAGACTCGCACTATGATTCTCGCTCGTATCAAGCAGTGCTGTACGCCCCGCATCTTGCTGATCCGTCTCGTCGGTCTTCTGCGCACCGCCAAAGATCGCTCGACCAATCGATACAATCGCCACAATGACAACTACGACGACGACAAATGAGATAAAAAGTGGAAAAAATCTAGAGTTACTTCTTTGCATGAGGTAACTGTATCATCTTTGACCACTTACGGCAACGATGTGTCGGAGCAGTGTACCGAGTTGTTTCGTGTTCTGAAATTGAAAATTAACAATATCACCCACATCTTCTGGTCGAACACAGAGAATTGTCACTGGCACATTTTCTTTATCCCGATGATTAACTACGGTAATAAAATCGTCTATGTCAGCTTGTAAAAGCTGCTCGTCAGTAATACGCTTTTCTTTCACGAGATCTTCCAGTCGATAGCGAAATGCGCTCGGCGTTTTTACATCAATATTGATGTGTTTTCCAGAAACCGGATCGCGAATCACCATATCGATACCAAATGCATCTTCTGTGCGCGACGTCATCTCTACGTCAAATCCCTCGCGCCTTGCACCGAGATATACGGCAATCTCTCGCGCCAGTCCACGAACAATCGCATCGTACTGATCGCGAAGAAACATGGGAGTTTTTTGCGCTACGCAAAAGTTCGTCATAATGCGCCATATGCGGTCACTAAAGCTTGCCAGCGCTTCCTGAGGCTCGGCCAGGACAGTCGATACAAACGTATCGTTGAAATCGATTAATTCATACAACCGTTTCTCGCGATCATGGTATCCATGTGGATGTGCGTCCATCTGTGCCTGTGCGAGTGCCGCACGAGGAGCTTGAAGGACAAGTAGTTTTTCCAGTAATGCCGCTCGACCATGGTCTGGCGTGTGCTCAAGCTGTTGCTTCAACTTTTCAATCGTAGGATTGAGGTGCTCTACCCCACTTGGCTGCCATACCGAGGGATATTTCTTGCGCCGCCATTTCGGCCGCCAATGATGCCAGCGACGACTCACACCTCTCCCCAGTTTTTGCCAACACTCACATCCACTTTCAATTTGATTGGTAAGTCTGGTGCGATTGATTCCATCGTTTCCTTTAAGATAGTACTGATTTTGTCGGCGTTTTTCTCTGGACACTCGACCAAAATACTGTCGTGAATCTGCAGTACCTGGACACCAAGACCGTCCATCTTTTCATCCACTGCAATCATGGCAAGCTTCATAAGATCGGCTTCGGTACCCTGGATTGGCATATTCACTGCCGCGCGCTTGCCTGCCTCGCGAACCATGAAATTCGATGAGTTTACATCTGGCGTCGGGCGACGACGGCCATGGAAGGTTTCCACGTAGCCTTCTGTTTTGGCCTTCTCAAGCGTTGCGTCGATATATGCACGAATCGGTTTTCGTAGTTCAAAGTATGCGTCGATAAATTTCTTTGCATCAATAAAGCTCATGCCGGTTGCCGCCGACAAGCCATGCGGACTCATACCATAAAGAATCCCAAAATTGATCACTTTAGCATCACGACGTTGGTTCTTGGTCACTTCTTCAAGCGGAATTCCATACACATCACTTGCCGTCTTGGCGTGAATATCGAGATCGGAATTAAAATCTTTGATCAGTTCTTTATCATCGGCTAGCACTGCCGCAAGTCGTAACTCAAACTGCGAATAGTCCGCACTGACAAACACATTTCCATTTGCCGGTACAAATGCTTCGCGGATCTTTTTACCAATATCACTGCGTACCGGGATGTTCTGAAGATTTGGATTGACGCTACTCAGCCGACCTGTCGGCGCAACGTCTTGATTGAATGTCGTGTGGAGTTTTGATGCTTCGTCGACTTGTTCGGGCAGTGTATCGACATAGGTATTTTTTAACTTCGCGAGCTCACGAGTTTGCTCAATAAGTTCGATAATCGGGCTTTGTCCACGCAATTTGTCGAGTTCTTTTTGGCCGGTACTATAGCCGGTCTTCCCCTTTTTAATTCCGAGGGTTGGGAGCTGTAATTTCGTAAATAACACTTCAGACAGCTGGCTCGGACTTGCGATATTAAATTCATACCCGACCAGTGAATACATTTCTTGTTCGAGTTTGGCATGTTTCTCACCAAGCTCCTGGCTCATCTTCTTCAACAAAGCCGTATCAAGTGTGATCCCCTCATGCTCCATCTTGAACAAATGATAGATCAATGGAAAATCGAAGCGACGAGCAATATCTGCTACCTTTGGCTTTTCCTGAAATGCCTTCTGCTGCCAGCCGTAGATCTGCCAAGTTGCCGCAACTTCTTCTAGCGGGCTCACCAATTCACCACCGACTAATCCTGCGAGCGAACGGTCGCGCCGAAGCGGCTCAAGCAGAAATGCCGCCTGCCTGACATCATGTACATCATTGAATCGCACCTCAACGCCCAAACGCGCCAGGTCGTGATAGAGTTGTTTTACATCGTAGCTGATGATCGTACCAAATTCGAGTGCACGCCAGAAGCTCGCATCGACATCTACCGCCTTTTGATGCGTTACTTCGTTATTTTTTAGTGATAACCATACCTCATCACCGTCCAGCTGCAACACAAACGGTCCGTTGATCTCTATAGTCTTAGGCCACGCAACTTCTTTTAGATTTACCTCGTCAGATTCGTGAAAATACAAGCTCGTATCAGCCGTCTCCTGCATGTGCTTTGGCAAACGCCTGATTAACGAGTGGAACTCAAACTCCTTCAGGCGTGCAGCTACTGCTGGCAGATTCGTATTGTTAATGTCCGCCTCTTTCCAATCAAGCTCAATCGGCGCATCACACCAAATCTTCGCAAGTTCGCGGCTCATAAAAGCATTATCCTTGCCTTCTTCAAGCTTCGCTTTTTGCGCACCTTTCAAATCATCGAGATGCTCATAAATCCCATCCAATGTTCCATACTCCCCTAGGAGTGTCTGAGCGGCTTTTGGTCCGATACCACGAACGCCAGGAATATTATCTGATGAATCACCTACGAGCGCCTTGTAGTCGACAAATTGCGCCAGCTTCACACCGTACTTTGCCTCGAATTCGGCTTCACTAAAACGCATCATATCGCTGCCCTTTTTATTGATATACACGCTCGTATGCGGCGAGAGCAGTTGCATCATGTCATAGTCGCCGCTAATAATACACGTCTCGATGTCCTTATTTGCTGCCTCTACCGAGATCGTACCGATAATATCATCAGCCTCATAGTCATCTATCTCAAGAACTGGCCAGCCAAAACTCTCGAGCAGTTCATGCAGAAGTGGAATTTGCGCAAAAAAATCTTCAGGTGGCCTGGTGCGGCCCGCTTTATATTCGGGAAAGATTTCTTTTCGCTTGCGAGTCGACGTTTTTGATTTGTCCCACGCCACCGCTACATAGTCTGGCTCAAGTTTTTTAATCACCTCGATTGCAATAGAGGCAAATCCAAATACACCACCCGTTGGAGTACCGTCACTGAGGCTAAGCCCGGGCATCGCAAAATACCCACGGTAGAAGACGCTCATTCCGTCGATTAACACCAGACGTTTTGTCATGTCCCTAGTATACCTCAAGTACGAACGAGGTATTTCTCCATTTTGCGGTGATTACCGACGATACAGCTCCGAAAGCTCACTGCATAGTTGCATTTCGATACTATATGCAAGCTTTTTGCTGGGATATAAAACATCTGCATATTTATGGTGTGCCATCAGCCAATCGATAATATTTTCACTGACATTTGCTTCTCCGTATCGCTTCACTGCCTGAGTCACAAAATTTCCACTGTCGCCCACCCCATTGTCGCGGCGAAACCGGTCGGCACGTCGCTGAATATCTTCGCCTAGCTGAGTGATGATGCTTTGGCGCGTTTCGGCGTCCAGCGTTCCACTATCGACAAGTGCCATAATACTGCGCTGAGTATGAAGTGTGATCTTGCGCTCGCGAAAGAGCGATTCTGCCAATCCAGCAATAACTCTACCGGCATCAGGCAGCTCGGCCTGCTCATGAGCCGCAGAGTTTGCATGAGACTTCCGTGCATCCGCTGCAGATGTCCGAGCCGCGGACAAGCCCAGTTCTTCGCGAAGTGCTTTTCCGCCAATACGTGCGACAGCGCTCCACTCGGTGTATATATTCTCATCCTCAATTTGCGGAGCGATGGGCCCGTAAGCTCGTTTGATACGTCCATACAATTCCTGACCAACAGCGTCCCCTGCCTTGAGGACATCAATTGCAATGGCGATCCGTGCAAGTGCTAGTCTTTTGTCTTCAACCTCGCCCTTATCATGCGCTTCGAGTTCATGCTGCAACACCGCCTGGATCACATCAGTCTCGTCATCACCTCGAAATCGAAGAGCAATCGATCCATTGCTTTTATTCGCTAGGCGCATCATAAATTTTGTTTGCTGTTTTTTGCCGTACTGCGTGTCATTATCAGAGTGAAAATGATCACGTATAAGAGTATCAAGCTGATCTATATCGCCCGAACCCTGCTCTACGAGTAGTCTATATTCTGCCGTCATACCATTATTGTCGCGTGTTGTGTGATTTTTTCAAACCATGAGTGTCTTACTTTGCTATACTGGTTCATGAATGAGTCATCGGGAAAATATAAAAATCATCGCATTTGTAGGACTGGCTGGTAGCGGTAAAAGCTCAGCCGTCGAATATCTTACTAAAAAAGGCTACCCAAAGGTCTACTTTGGCGGCATTATTTATAAAGCCATGGCAGAAGCTGGCATCGAAGTCACTTGGGAGAGCCAGAAGAAATTCCGCGAGGAAATCCGTGAGCGCGAGGGCAAGGATTTTGTCGTCAAACGTGCCATCAAAGAAGCCAGAAATCTTATTGACGCCGGTCAGCGCAGAATTGTTCTGGACGGCCTTTACAGCTGGAGTGAGTACAAGATCCTAAAACACGAATTCCCTGGTGATGAAATGACAGTTATCGCAATCGTCACGCCAAAGCACCTTCGCAAAAGCCGCATGGCTAAACGCCCGGAACGTCCAATGACCTCCGAGGAAGTTGATCAGCGGGATTGGGCAGAGATCGAGAACCTCGAAAAAGGCGGACCAATCGCCATCGCTGACTTTTTTGTCATGAACGACAAAGATGTGACCGAACTTGAAGCGCAAATTGGTGACATCACAAAACAAATTGAATTTTAATATTATCCGCAGAAAAATAAAACTGCCACGAATGAAATCGTGGCAGTTTTATTAGATCTACACCTATACCACTACTTTAGGTACTCGTGTAGCTTCTTCGCATCTTTGTGCTTGCGAAGCTTGGCAAGGGCCTTTGCCTCAATCTGACGAATACGTTCACGAGTGACTGCAAACTCCTGACCAACTTCCTCGAGCGTATGGCTCTTGCCGCCGTCGAGGCCAAATCGCATCTTTACGATTTTCTGCTCGCGATCAGAAAGTGTTGAAAGCACAGACTGTACCTGCTCCTTGAGCAGCTGGCTTGTCGCTGACTCTTCAGGTGTCGCTGACTCTTCGTCTTCGATAAATTCACCGAGCGTACTATCTTCTTCTTCGCCATCACGGCCCACACCAGCATCAAGCGACTGAATGTCCTGCTTGATCTTGATGACATATTCTACTTTCTCTGGCTCCATCTCGAGCTCTTTTGCAAGCTCTTCGATGGTTGGCTCACGGTTCAGATCCTGTGTCATACGGCGCTGCGTACGAAGCAGTTTATTGATCGTCTCAACCATGTGCACCGGAATACGAATCGTACGAGCTTGGTCGGCAATCGCACGGGTAATCGCCTGGCGAATCCACCACGTCGCATAGGTCGAGAATTTAAAGCCCTTATCTGGGTCAAACTTTTCAACCGCGCGCAAAAGTCCTGTATTTCCCTCTTGAATAAGATCAAGGAAATCAAGCCCTCGACCGCTATAACGTTTTGCGATCGAGACGACAAGACGCATGTTTGCTTCTGCCATCTTGTCTTTCGCCTTTTTGTCGCCCGCCACCACTTTCTGAGCGAGCGCCAGCTCCTCTTCTGCGTTGAGGAGTGGAATTTTACCAATCTCACGCAAATAGAGGCGTACCGAGTCATCACTGACATCGTCGAAATATTGATTTGAATTCAGCGTATCTTCATCTGCATCAAGCTCTTCATCATCTAGGTCGGCCACATCAGGCTCATCCACGAGATCAAGAGTTGAGATTTCTTCTACTACTGGTGATTGATCATCTTGCAATGTTTGATCGTCTTTACCCACGTCCTATCTCCTTTATTTTCTTGCTTAGCTCTTCGCGCAACGCTGCGACTTTCACGTCGTCACCTTCGTTCTCCGCTACACGTAGCTCTTCTAATAGATCGTTCGTCTTTCGTTTTTGCTGTTGTTTCATGACTTGGCGGAGCAGTTGGGCGGCTTCGAGCTGAAGATCAGCGTCTTGCCACGTGCCATATCGTGTCTCGGCCTTTAATTCTACTATTTTGACATAGGTTTCAATCTGTTGCAACTCTTTCGGAAGCTGAGCGGGGGTAGTTTTGTGCGACGCAAGGTAAGAAGCAAGTCGCTTTCGCTCTTCACCCGTAAATATATTCGGCTCAAACTCATCAAGCAACGAGCGCAGAGCTGGGTGTACGAGCAACAAACCAAGCACCGTATCTTCCACCGTATTAAATGTCATAGCCTCCGTATTGGTTGCCTTTACCTCACGAAGCTTTGGTGCCGCTACACCATCACTCTTCGCGTCATCGCGCTTTCGCTGCACCGCATCGAGAGAAGTATCGGTCGCCGCGGCAATCTTTTTCATATAATGCTCGCGCTCTACTGCATCGGTTAGTGAATTAATAATCCTCAGTGCTTCGGTTGTAAAACGACGCTTGCCAGCGGCACTCGTCATATCTTCACGGGCCGAATACTGACGAAATACCCAATCAACGACCGGTTCTGAGTCCATGATTGCCTGCTTCCATAGGGCGACATCTTGCTGGATCAACTCGTCTGGGTCTTTTGCATCACCAGGCAAGCTCACGATAGAAAGTTCTACGCCAACATTCTGCGCAATCGGGATAGCACGCTCGGTCGCTGCAAGACCAGCGGCATCTGCATCAAACGCCAGCTTCACATTTGGGTTAAGCCGCACCAGAGCCTTGAGATGCCATTCGGTCATCGCCGTGCCAGCCGTGGCGACAACATTTTTGACACCAGCCTGATGCGAACTTATGACATCGAGGTTGCCTTCGACAATAACCCCCGCGTCACCTTTTCGAATCGCTTCCTTTGCCTGTGATAGTCCGAATACATGGCGCGATTTATCATAGAGAAGTGTCTGAGGTGTATTGAGATATTTTGGGGCCTTTGGATCGTCTGCGATGATGCGACCCGTAAAGCCGATCACTTGCCCCGATGCGTCCATCAATGGGACTGTCATACGGCCACGAAAGATATCGCCGCCAAATCGGTTTGTAAGACCTGCTTCATCGAGCTCCTTGTTCGTAAAATTTCGCTTCTTCAAGGCACGGACCAGCCCGTCACTGTCCGATGGAGCATAACCAATACGAAACTCTTGCACAATTTCTTTTGACAAACCCCGAGTTTTAAACACATACTCGAGTGCATGCTGATTGCGAACCAGGCACTGTTGGAAATAACGCGCGGCCAATTCATTTGCTTCAAGAAGTCGCTTTTTTTTCTTGGCAATTTCACCTGAATTTTTTGTGTCGTATTGGCTCAGGTCAATACCAGCTTTGCGCGCCAGATGCTCTAAAGCCCCACGAAAGTCCATTCCCTCGACTTCCATAATAAAGCTAAAGACATCACCGCCGCGCCCTGAGCTAAAGTCGTGCCATATGTGCTTATCGGGACTGACCACGAAGCTCGGTGTTCGCTCGCTAGTAAAGGGACTGAGTCCCTTGAAGTTGCGTCCAGCCCGCTTCAACTGGACATACTCGCCAACGACATCTTCGATGTTCAGCCGTCCCCTGACTTCCTCCTTGGCGTCATTCATATAGCTATTATACCTCGAGGGGTCGCTAACAGCGAAGCATGAGCCGAAAGGTGGACTTCAATTCACTTCGAAATAGCATGGGAGGACAGAGTGCTCCCTGCTATAATAAAGCTAATGTATCCGAATCAACAATTGCCGACACCCAACCAAGCGCCGCCGCCAGCGACATACCTTGATCAAATTGCCCCACAACAAGCCGTGAATACGATCAAACCATGGCAGCTGTGGTCATTCATCGGCGGCATCCTTTTACTCGTAATCATCTTTGTTGTTGCGCTCATGAACACCGGTGGCCCTTCCGTTAGCACGCAGCTGAGCAATTTCGTCTATCGAGTAAATGCCCTCAACGATATTGCATCGAACAATGAAAATAATGTCCAAAATTCCCAGCTCGTTGCTGACAACGCACAGATGGAAAGCCTTCTAACCAGCATAAGCCAGCAGTCAAGCGATGCACTCGCAAGCAGTGGGATTAAGAAGCTTCCTGAGACACCAAAAAACTCCCCGATCACTGCCGAATTTAGCAAGCTATCAAGTGAACTCGACGACGCCCGGCTCAATGCCGTGTTTGACCGCACTTATGCTCGTGAAGTTGCCTACCAACTCTCAACATTACGCGCCGAAATCGCCACTATGCTTACTCGCACTAATTCAGAGTCCGTCAAATCATATCTGCAAACAGCCGACGACAACCTAAAGCCACTTGAAAAAGAGTTCTCAAACTTTACCGACACGATCAACTAATGTAGGCCGGCTACGAGGTCATAGCTGAGTCTCGCAAGATCTCGCACTTCATCATCGCTCAACTGGCCGCTACAAATGATCGTATTCCAATGCTTTTTGTTGAGGTGATACCCAGGCTGTACGCTTTCGTATTTTTCACGGAGATTCTTCGCAAGCAACGGGTCGCACTTGAGACTTACTCGCAGAGGATTTGAT